>JAKSUT010000138.1 GCA_024408705.1 bacterium
AATCAAATCTTTCAAAGTAACAACACGATTTCTATTCATTCTTACGCTTGTTCTTCTTTGCAAAACTTCGTCAATAGAAATTACGTTATTTGTATTTATTTCGTCATCTAAATCATAATCAGCTTGAAACTCATCATCAAAGAATTCGTCTTCCATATCATTTTGTTCAAATTCTGATATATCAACACCTTCCAAGATATTTGATTTTAAACGAAGTAAAATTGCAGCAAATAACAAAGTTCTACCTGTTACTTTTAAATTTTGAGCTTTCATTTTAAACATGTGAGCAAGATATTTGTCAGTAATATCAACAATATCAACACTCCAAGGATTAATTTTACCTGTTTTTGCCATTGAAACTAGAATTTCTACAGCATCCATTTCTTGTGAAGTTGGATTAACACTTGCGAAATCCAAATTCATTTGCATCATAGATTCATAATTTATTGCTTCTGTCATCTTCTACTATCCTATATTCGTTTAAAAAATCCTACCCAATTTTATTTTAACTCTTAATCGTGTAGTTTTACTCCTGTAACTTGTGTAATTCCTTTGTCTTTTTGAGTAACACCAATTGTTCTGTTTGCTGACTCAATCATTGGTTTTCTGTGGCTTACAACCACAAATTGCGTATCACCAGATTGAGATTTTACAAGGTCTGCAATTTTTTCAATATTTATCGCATCCAAATTTGCATCAATTTCATCTAATGCATAAAAAGGTGCTGGCATATATTTTTGAATTGCAAACACAAATGCTAGTGCTGTCAAAGTTTTTTCACCACCTGAAAGACCTTCAAGTTTTGTTTTAACCTTATCTCTTGGTTGAGCTTCAATAGTAAGTCCACCTGAAAGTGGATCTTCTTCGTTGTCCAAAATCAAAGTTCCTTCACCCTCTGAAAGTCTATGGAAAATTTCTTTGAAATTAACATTTATGTTGTTATATGTTTTCATAAATGCTTCTTTTTTAACTTGTTCATATCCTTGCATACGTTCAAGAATTTCAACACGTTCTTTTGCCAAAGTTTCTATTTGTTCATTCAATTGTTTTTGACGTGCAGAAACCTCATCAAAAGCTTCGATTGCGCGCATATTTACTGCACCTAAATCGTCCATTCGTTTTTGTAAACGTGCGATTTTTGCATTAATTTCTTCAATTGACATTTCTACAGGTTCTAGTTTTTCTATTTCTACACCTGCTTGTTCTAAAGTTTCTTTTGCTGAATTTAATTGAGGTTCAAGTTCTCTTCTTCTAGCTTTGAATGACTCAATTTGTTCTTCTATAAGTTCAATATCTTTTATTTTCAAACCTTTTTGAGTTTCTAATTCAATCAATCTATTATTTATAGAATCTCTTTGTGCTAAAAGTTCGCCTAATTTTTCAGTGATTTTTGCAATTTCTTCTTCCAACACAACTAATTCTGCTTCTAATTTTTTTATATTTGCTGCGTTTTCAACTTTCTTAATTTCTAAATCTTTGATATTTTTTTCTGCATTTTCAATTTCTTCTTTTTTAGTTTCAATTATTGTTTTACTAAATTCTATTTCACCGCCGAACAATGAAATATCATTATTAGCGTTATTCATATTTGTATTCAAGCGTTTTATTTCAAATTCAACACCTTCTGTTTTTTCTTTCAAAGCTTTCAAATCTTTATCGTCTATCAAAGATTCTACTTCGTTGATTTTTTCTTGAACTTCTATAATTTTTTCAGAAACTGAAATATGTTTTTCTTCCAATTTATCCAACTGTTTGTTGAATTCATTTATTTTTGGTTCGTTTTCTTTAATATAATTTTCACATTCTTCAATAGAACTTGTGTTTCCACCAGCTTCTTTTTCTAAAGAAGAAAGTTCAATAGATGCTTTGCTATATTCTGTTGAAGAATTTGTATAATTTGTTCTTACATCATCTAATTTTTTTTCTAAATTTTTTATTTTTTCATTTAACGCATCATAAGCTTCTTTCATTTTAAGAACTTTATTCTTAAATTCTTCAAGCTCGGCATCTTCATTTTCACTAAAACGAATACCCATTCTTTTTGCAGCACCACCTGAAATAGAACCTGATTTTTCAATAATTTCGCCATCAAGTGTTACAACTCTATATTTGCGTATGAATTTACAAGCACATTCATAATCTTCAACAACCAAAGTATCACCAACAGCATAATAAAAAGCGTCTAAATATTGGTCATCAAAATCAATCAAATTAATTGCATAATCAATAACACCTTTTTCTTTTGGCAAAGAAAGTTTTGTAGGAGCTTTTGCAATCTTATTCAAAGGAATAAATGTTGCTCTACCAGCATTTGAAGATTTAATCAATTCAATTGCAACTTTTGCAGTGTGTTCATCATCAACAACGATATGAGCCATTCTTCCACCAACTGCAACTTCCATAGCAGTAGAATATTCTTTATCTACTGTTCCTAATTTTGCAAGAGGAGCATGAACACCTTTCAATTTTGCATCCATAATTGTTTCTACGGCTCTGCCAAAATTTGCATCTTCTGCTACTTTCTTTTGAGCTTCCATTGTTGAAACTTTTCTAAATGCAGCTTGCATTTCATAACTCAAATCATCTCTTTCATTTTTAGTTTTATCTAAGTCATGCAATACATTTTGTTGAACGATTTTCAAATCACCCATTTCACGCTTCAATTCTTCAACTTGTACTTCTAACAAGTCTTTTTTTGAAGCAAATTTATTTTTAAAATCAATTAATTTTTCAATTTTTTCTTTAGATTCTTCTATTCCTCTTTGAGCATTTTTTAAATCATTTTCAATAGGAAGTTGTTCTTTGATTATTGCAGCTTCTTGTTCCTGAAGTGAAGCTTTTTCTTTTCTCAATTCATTTAATTTTGAAAGATAATCATCAGCAACTTTTGTCAAACCAGCTTGTTCTTCTAAGATTTTTTTAAGTTCGGCATTTTTGTCATCAATATCATTTTGGATTTTTTTAATTTCATCTTTTTTAAGATTAATTTTTAATTCTGTATCAACAATTTTTTGCTCTTGAACACTAATTCCGTTTTTAGAATTTTCAATAAGCTTTTTAGAATCTTGAATTTGTTTATCAGCATAATTAATTTCATTTTGATTTTCATTAATCAAAGATTTTTTCTTCAATGCTTGTTGCTCAATTTCAATCTTTTGAGCTTCACCCTTTTCTTTAACAAGTTCAGAAATTTTTTCATGCTCTTTTTTTACATTTTCTAATTGTTCTTCTAAGTTCTTTTGAGCAGATTCTTCTTGTTTTTTCTTCTTTGTAAAATCAATAATATTGGTATGAGCTTTTTCTAAATTTCTTTTAATATCAAAGAATTTAACAGTGTTAATTTGACTATCAAGAGAAGCTTTTTCATCTCTTAATTTTTGATATTTTATTGCAACTTCGCGCTCTTCTTTTAATTGTTCAAGTCTTACATCAACTTCAGACTTAATCAAAGAAGCTTTTGAAACTCTTTCATCAACTACTTGTAATTCATTTGTAGCCTGATCTATACGTCTGTCAAAATCTGCAACACCTGCAATTTCATCAATTATGCCTCGACGTTCTGTTCTTGTACAACTTACAATACTTGTAACGTCTGATTGCATAATTACATTATAACTATTTGGAGTAATGTTATATTCTTCTAAAACGGTATGGATATCTGATAAAGTTACAACTTTATCATTCAAATAATAAATACTATTATAACCTTGTGAAGACTTTTTAATACGGCGCATAACACTAATTTCTTTGCCGTATTTTTCATTAGGAAGTCCAGCGAAAGTAACTTTAACTGTTGCTTCATTTCTTCTGGTATGAGTGGATATAAAGTCAGAAAGACGTTCTGCTCTAAGCGCTCTGGTTTTTGAAAGTCCCAGAGCGAACAAAACGCTATCAATGATGTTGCTTTTGCCTGAACCATTAGGTCCAGTAATTGTGGTGAAACCTTCTAAAAAAGGTATAGTCACCTTATTTGCAAAAGACT
>JAKSUT010000139.1 GCA_024408705.1 bacterium
AAAGTCAAATAACTATCAAAATCAAGATTTCCATTTATATCATAATCAGCACCCATAATTGCAATCGAAGCCAATTTTGAATTTAAACCACGTCCTTGTAATTTTGCTGTAACACTGAAGTTTTTGATATTTTCAACAATATTACCGGCAATTTGACCTAAGAAAGCTTCACCTTTTAATTGAGTCAAATACAAAGTATTATTTTTCAACGAAATTTTAGAAGTAATATTTTCACATTTTACATTTTTCTTTCTGAAATTTGAAACCTCAACTTTTCCAGCTTCAATAACAAAAGGAATATCCATAGCAGAAGAATTTGAAAAAGATTTTAAAATAGGCTCTAACGTATCTAAATTCAACATGCCAGAAGTAAAATTCAAATTTTTAACAACCAAACCTTTTGAAATATCATTATCTATTTCTGCGACAAAATTCATCAATGAATTTGAAATCAACAAAGCTTCACAAGAAAAAGTTGTTTTTGAATCGATTTTCAAAATAGAATCACTCATTCTGAAAGACAATGAAGGAATTACAACTGACGGAATATAAAATATACCATTTGCTGAAACATTATCCAATGCTCCTGATAATAGAACATTACCTTTAATATTCATTCTAGAACCGGCATAACCTTTTAAACCAACTTGTATTTCATTAGGAATTGAAATACTAACTCCGTCAAGTATAACTTTTCCATCTTTAACAGTTGCTTTTCCGATCAATTCAGTTCCGATATTATCAAGCCATAATCTAGCTTTTTGAATATTAATAACATTGTCTTCAAAAGATATCCACAATCTTGGAATTAAAATAGAACTTTGCAAACGAGGAAGAACATTAAAGCCGATAAGTTCCGCATTTGCAGTAATTTTCTCTGCCAAAGTTGCTGTTATATCTGCTTTTGTTAATAAAATTTTTGAATTTGATTTTAAATCTTTTAATTTAATATTTTTCAAAGATATATTTGCTTTTGGTGTAACCTTTGCTAATTCACCTTTTACAACAACATTTGCTGATAAATCACCACTTTGGAACTGAATATTTTTCAAATCTTTGTAACTTGCGATTATATTATTCAAAGAAATATCATCAGCTTTTATCAAAATATCTGCATTTGCAAGACGATTTATTGTACCTGAAATAGTTATTGGATTATTATTTAACAAAGCTTTTGCATTTTTAATTTTTACATTATTATCAGAAAAATCAATGTCTGCATTTATTTTATCTAACAAAACATGATTATCTTTTAAATTCAAAGTAGCATCAACGACATTTAAATAACCAGAAGACGCAATATGTTTCAAATCACTTTTTATAGAAAAATTAGCTTTTACATAACCTTTTGCAGCTATGTTATTCATAAAACTTTTGCCCATAGAACTTGAAACAGTTTTTGCAATCATAATCAAATCTTTGACATAAATCTTATCGCTATTAATATTCAAATTTAAAGATTTATTCTTGCCTGTTACAAAAACACCTTGCAAGTGAGCTTTTGTATTTTTATCTATCGCCAGATTCGTATCTACTGATACTTTATCACCTGCGAATTTCAAACTTAAATTATTTTTAGGAAATTTTTTGTCTTCACATACAAAAGTAATATCTTTCATATCCAAAACACCATCAATGATTGTAGCATCATCTTTCTTGCCCAAACTCATATCTGCCAAGAATAAACCTGAAAGATTATATTTATAAATGTTAGACAAAATATTTTCTAAATTTAGTGGATATTTATCAACTTTTGAAAAAGGCACAAAAGACTCGTCAAACTTTAGATTAAAAACATAATCTAATTGTTCTCTTTTATTTAAAATCAACTTACCTGAAGTCTTTAATGTTTTATCATTAAGAATATCTGAATGATAAAATTCTAAACCATTTCCTTTTAGTGAATAATTATTTTTCTTATCCAATAATGTAAAACGATAATATCCTAAATTAACCTTTGGATAATGAGATGAAAGTTTGAAAGAATTATCATTTTGCGTATTTTCTTTTAATTTGAATTTATCAATATCAATTTGTGAAATAACTTTATCAGCACTCAAACTTGTGAACTTTAATTCTTTATACAACAATGAAAGCAAAGAAATTTTAGCTTCAAAATTATTTACTTGCATAAATTTTTCATTATTATTATAAAAATCAATTTTTGGAGTTGTAACAACAAATTTAAAATCCCAAGAAGTTTTAATATTTATATCTTTAAACTTTGTATCGATAAAAGTTGAATCATTAACATTCTTTTGAATAGTAGGGATAAAAGCATTAAAATTAACAAAATTTGGCACTATAAATAAATAACTTACATAAGCAAGTACTAATAATGAGATTACTGCGGAAAATATGTATATTAATATCTTTTTCATAATTTTCTTTTTCTGATAGATAATAGCACAAAACAAAATATCTTAAAACATTTTTAAAATATATTAAAAAAAATAAAAGATGTGAAATTCTAACTTAACCTCACACCTTTTTTAAAGCCTCAACTCTTTTACATTTTGAAAATTTATTTATTAGCAACCAAGCTTCTCAAAACTTCATTTGCTTTTTTTAATTGAACATCATCTTTATCTTTAATATTTTGTTCCGTTAATTTAACTTCTATATCTGGTTCTATACCTTTTTTATGAATATCAGTACCATTTGGAGTTAAATATCGTTGAATAGTAATATTAACACCTGCGTCATTTGGAAGTTTGTTTATTTCTTGAACAAGACCTTTACCAAATGATTTTTCACCAACAATAACGGCTCTTTTATTATCTTTCAATGCTCCAGAAAGAATTTCACTTGCACTAGCAGAACCTTTGTTAATCAAAACAACAACTGGTTTTTTTGTTATTGCCATATGACTTGAGCGTTGAGTTTCTTTATAACCATCTCTATCAACGGTGCTTACTATTACACTATTTTGAAGCAACAAATTTGCAATATAAATCGCATTTGTTAATAATCCACCAGGATTTGAACGTAAATCGATTATATAACCTGATTTGTTAGCATTTGTACTCAAAATAGTTTCAAATTCTTTTGCTGCGTTTTTGCTTATAAAAGTGCTTAATCTAATATAAGCAAAATCAGGATCAATTTTTACGTTGTTTGGAACTTTTGTTGTAACAGCTTTTAATTCAATTTCTTTTCTTATTATTGAAAATCTTTTTAATTCAGTTTTTCTTTTTATCAAAAGATTTACAACTGTACCTTCTTCACCTCTAATTTTGTCAGCAGCTGCATCTATAGAAATACCTTTTGTGCTAACACCATCTATTTCGATAATTTCATCATCTGCCATCACTCCTGCTTTTTCTGCTGGAGAATCTTCAATAGGAGAAATAACAACTAATTTTCCATCTTTTAAACTTATTTGAATACCGATACCTTTTAAAGAACCTTTTATTGAACTTGTTTCTTCTGCAAATTCTTTTGGATCAAGAAATTTTGTATAAGGATCATTTAAACTTGCAAGCATTGTATCTATTGCAAGATATGCGTCTTCATCAGTTTTTATATAATTATCGTATTTATGTCTCCATTTTTGCCAATCTTGCATATTATTTGTTTGATCAACATATTTTGAATTAATTAAACGCCACACATTATCATACAAATCACTTGGTTGTGAAGCGAATGCCACGTTACTAATCACAACAGAAAGCGTAATTGTAAGAATTACAAATAGATATAATAAAGGTTTTTTGATAAATTTCGAATTCATAATTTCTCCTCAAGTCGAAGTTTGTTATTTATATTATTACACACACAAAATAATATGATGTAATTTTTACAATAAAGTTTCAAAAAATTGTAATATTTTTTTTTTAAGTTAAAATTATTAGTGTTATATAAAAAATTTAAGAGGATACACAAATGCACGAATATGTATTTAAAATGAAAAAAGGCGAAATAGAAATAGAATTAAAATC
>JAKSUT010000014.1 GCA_024408705.1 bacterium
GCTTCTAATATTGTCGCATTTCTTTTTGCAACTGCGTTGTCGCGAACTCTTTGTTTGTGAATGTATGTTCTTAATGCTTCTCTGATAAGTTCAGAACGTGTACGATTTTCGCCATCTGCAACTTCATCAATTCTGTTTAAAAATTCTTCGGGCATTGAAATCAAAACTCTAGCCATAATATAAATCTCCTTTTTGGTAATTAAATGTGTCTTACTCTTATATAAAAACATTATACTTTAAAAAAGTGATATTTTTTATTTAAAAAGTATATACAAATAATTAAAACACAATAAAATCAATGAATTCTAGATTTACAAAACTTAACATGGTTATAAAGTAATAACATTTGTAAAAATTAGTAATGAAATAAGCAATTTTATTTTTTAGGGTTTTCAAAAGAAAGGTAGTCTTAGTATGGTGTTTATAATTTAATGTTTATTTCTGGAATTAATAACTATTCATATTCTATAAATAATTCTTTCGCATCAAAGCAAAAGAATAATAACGCGACACAACCATCTTTCGGGTTACATAACCCTCAGGCTGCACTAGAAAGAGCAAAAGATTTAAAAGCTTTATATTCAAAAGAAAAAATTTATTATTTAATGCCTGATGAAGTTTGGAGTTTTGGCAGAATTAATAAGGCTATCAAACAAGTTGATAAAGAAGTGAAAGAGTTGATAGAAAAAGGTGAAATTAGTGTTGGGAAAGTTCAAAAATCTATAAATAAAGTTTTACCTGACAAACAAAAAAATAGAATTAAAGTTAAAGAATTACAAAAGTATATAAAAAGAACTCAACATAGTTTATTTCATAAAGAAGATATGGTGGATTATGATAGTTGCGAAGGTTTGTCTATCCCTAGTTCAGATAAGAAAAGAGCCGTAAATTCTATTTATTTACCTTTTAATAAACTTTATAAAGCTTTAAATAATGATAATGGCTATGAACAAGCATACGAAGCAGTAAATTTTAGAATTACATTAGCACACGAACTTCAACATGCTATGACTTCAAAATTTACTAATATTTATAAATCATCAAGTTATCATTTAGAGAAATTAGGTAAAAATGAAAATGATTTTGACACTCAATTTTTCAATTGTTTCGAAGATAAATTTTATAAATATTTTGAAAAATTTGAAATTGAACAAACACAGTCTAACAAGCCATTGTCACAAGAATTGTTGTTGAAGAAAATGCATGTTAAAGATGAAAAGAAATTATTTAAAATGTTTGATAAAGCATGCAAAGAAATCGTAAATGAAAATTATCCAAAAGAATATATTGATAATTTTAAATCAAAACAATTTTATAAATATATGAGTTGTTCAAGCGCTGATGAAAAACGTTCTTATTTAACAAACGAAATGTTCAGAGAATTGTTTATGAATCCTGAAAAACCTTTGAATTGCGAATTGACTTCTTATATGTATGGCGAAATGGAAAAATTCTTTGCTAAAAAAGCAAAAGATGCTCAAAAATTAGCAGAAAAATAATAGTCATACAAAATGTCTTTAAAGTTGAATAAAGGCAAAATTGTTTAGACTGTTTTTTGAAAAATCATTATTCCATTTGTTTTAATGGTTCTGAAAAGAATGACGGATATTTTTTAGAAAATTCGTCAATTTGTGTGAAGAACGCTTCAATATTTGGATTTATGCCTTCTTTATATTCGCTTACTTGTATTCCTTTTGCTTCAAAAATAGATTTGCATAAAATATCAGCAATACCTGCAGTACCTCTTACATAAGGTCTTGCTTGTGACATCAACCAATGTATTTGTGCAGTTGAATCTACTATTTTATCAATATTATCTTCTTTTTGTATTGATTTATATATTTCACCTATTTCTTTCATCGTTGGAGTTACAACATAATCAGGAGGTGAAATAACTTTTGCAACTTTGTTTCCGTTTTTATCTTCAAAAGAAGTAACTGTATTTAAATTTACGTTTATATTTTGTGATTTTAATTTTGCAGATACACGATAATTATTAGTTTTAGAATTTTTTTCTAAAAAATCTAATCCCATTTTGTTGTAAGGTTCATATTTTTCATTCATCTCATTTGAGATAGTTAAAAGTCTAGGAAAACCAAAAAGTCCGCTAAATACATATAGATAGTGGTATTCCCCAGATATATATTTGATTAAATCATCAAATTTTGTATTGTTTTGTATAAGTTCTTTAGCTTTATTTATTATTTCAACAGAAGATTTTGCCCAATCAACATCTTTTGAATAACCTTTTGAGTTTATAAACATATATTCAGGTTTTATTTGTTCAAAACTCGGTGAAGAATAATTCTTTTTATTTTTTACTGAGTTTACAGGATTTGCATTGTAATTAAAATTTTGTATTGCTTGAATTTTCATATCTCTCTTAAAACATGTAAATATATTTTTTTGCTATTATTTTTGAAAATTTTAAGTATTTTATCAAAGAATTAAAGAAGGGCAAAATTGCGTATTATACACAATTTTGCCCAAATGTTATCCCAAAATTAAGGATATTATTTTAAATCGATATATTTTTTTGCGCAATCAAACATTGTGTTTAAAAGTGCCAAATTACTATTCAAATTCATACCGTTTATTTCAAGAACTTGTTTAAGTCTATGTTCCCAAAGTGGATAAATTTCATCTTTACTTAAATCAAGAATTTGCGCTATCATAGATAACTCTTTAAAATCAATTGGCAAAGGTACAGCACCTCTTAAAATATCAACCATATCAAGTCGTTTTTTTCTAGGAAAAGATTTTAGGTAAGATACTACGTTCAATCCTTTGTCTTTAATACATTTTTTTAAAAAATCTACTGTTTCATCAATCAAAATAGGTTCTTGTGGAATTTTATACTCTTGAAATTCTTCAGGATTGATTTCCATAACAGTCGCGATTCTTTCTAATGTAGTTGAACGTGTTGAAAACGGAATGGTTTCATCTATAAGGTTGTAAACGTAAGAAAGGGTTACACCTATCATTTCTGCAAAATCTTTTTTGTGAAGTTTATTTTTCTCTAAAAAATTTGAAACTTTCTCTGAACTTTTTTGTGCTAATTGTTTATTCATAAGCTTTTATCCTCCGTTTCGATTAATTATTTCATTTTATTCTTAAACTTTCTGTAACTTTTTTTTATGCGTTTGGTAGATAATTAGCAAGGTAATCTTTATTTGCGTTAAAATTATAAATATAGTTTTGAGGATTTTTATGAAGCTTATCGTAGGATTAGGAAATTTTGAACCAAAATATTTTTTAACCAGACACAATGCTGGGTTTATAATGCTTGACTATTTTGTGCAAGAAAATGGTCAAGAGTTCAAAACTGAAAAAAAATTAAAATCAATGATTGCAAAATTTGATTGTGAAGGTGAAAAAATTGTTTTGTGCAAACCTTTAACCTATATGAATTTATCCGGAGAGGCTATATCTTTAGTTCAAAATTTTTATAAAATAGATAATAATGATATTTTTATAATTTATGATGATATATCTTTGGATATAGGTAGAATTCGTTTTAGGGCAAATGGCTCTGATGGTGGACATAACGGTATAAAATCTGTTATTCAACATACAGGAACAAAAAACTTTGATAGACTAAAAATCGGCATTGGTCCTCAACCAAATATTCCTGCCGAAAATTATGTATTACAAGAATTCACATCAGAACAACTTTCTATACTAAAAGAAGTTATTAAAAAACCCATAATAAACGACTATTTGAAACATGATATTCAATGGTTGCAAAATACTTATAACTAAAAAACAGGAGAAGAAATGAGTTTATTAACAGCACAACAACTTGAAGATGCGGAACAATACGAAAAAGCGTATGAAGAATATAAACGTGTATATGAAAAGAAAAGAAACAAAGAAGTTTTAGAACGTCTTGCTCACGTTGCTTTAATTTTAGATAAAAAAGACGAAGCTGCTCAATATTACAATGAAATTTTAGAACTTGATGCAACTGATATTATGGCTTATGAGCAATTGATGGATATTTATGAAAGCACAGATAGATATAAATATTATATTTCAAGAGGTAATATTCATATTTTGCAAGAACAATTTTCTCACGCAATAAATGATTTTAAAAAGGCGTTAGATAAGGCAAAATCTGATGAAGAAATTAATTCTTCAAGATTTGTTTTGGCAACTTTGTATGAAAAAGCAGAAAAAAATAACAGTGCTATTGATGAATATTTAAGAGTTATTGAATCTTCTGCTGCAAATGAAATCTGTTATTTAAATTTAGCAAATATTTATATCAAAGAAGATTCTGTTTCTTCCGCAATAGAAATTTTAGAAAGAGCAATAGAAAATGGTTTTTCTTCGGATGAATTAAAAGAAATTCTAGCAGGTTATTATTTGAAAAATGGTCAATATGACAAGGTTAGAGAAACAACAGCAGATGAACTTTTGAAAATAAAAAGTTTGTTGCAAGAAGAAAAAACTGATGAAGCATATAAATATTTGGAAAATATAAAAGATGAATATAAAAATGATTCACAATATCATTTATTAATGGCTCAATTTTATTTTAATAAAAAAGATTGGGAAAATAGTTTAAGTGAAGTTGATGAATTTAAAAAGTTTGAAAAGAATTCACCTCTTGTATATCAAATGCGTGCAATGATTTATGAAAATAAAGGTGATGAATATACTGCACACGTAAACTGGGCTAAATATAATATTTCAAGAAACAATGATGATATAGCATTAAATGAATATTATGAAGCATATAAGATTAAAGATAATGATGCTGAACTTGTTTCTGAAATGGCAGAATTATTAGAAAAAATGGAAGATTCAACTCAAGCAGGCGAATTTTGGGGTCATTTAGTTGCTCTTGAACCTCAAAATAAAAGAGCACTAGAAAAATATGCAGATTTTAAAGAAAGTATAGGCGATTATAGAGGTCAAATTGATGTTCTTGAAAATTTATGCGAAATTACAAAAAATAATTCCGTTGCAGTGAAAAAACTTGCAAAAGCTTATGATAAGATTAAAAATAGAGATAAAGCGCTTGAATATTATAAACTTTTTGTTGCTCATTCTCCAATCAATGCTGATTATAAGCAAGCAAAAGAAAGAATTGAAGCATTAGAAAAGAATAAAAATTATGCTCAAAGTTCAGGTGAAGAAGAAGGTTTGCTTGATAAGATAATGAAATTATTTGGAAAATAAAAAATAAAAGGTATATCAAATATTTGATATACCTTTTTTATTATAGATTTTTATTTATGATTTAATATTTTTTATTGTTGAAGCAACTTGAGATTTTAAGTTATTTGTTGCGTTTTTAAATTGTTCAAATTTTTCAATTTTTTTAAGTTTTTTTGAAATATATTCAATAAATTTTGCAGGTGAAACATTATCTTCTACTTTGTAATCAAAAAATGTTTCATCTACATAAAAAGCTGATTTTTTGGTCAAAGATAAAGCTTCTTCACCTTTGCTGTTTGTAAGCTTGAAACCGTGAGTATCAATTCTTCCTAGTTGAAAATCTTTTGGAACAAAAACAACTTTATCTTTTATTGGTTCTATGACATAAGAATCTTTTATTTTTGTGTTCTTTTCAATCTTTTTAAGAGCTTTTGAACATTTTTTCAAATCTTTTCCTTCCAATTTTTCAATTGATTTCCAAAAAGATTTAGGAGCTGTAATTTTCATTCCAAAATTTTGATTAGTATAATTATTTGAAATTTTCATTTTTTTCCCTTTAAGTCATGTGTTTATAATATTTTAAACCATATAAAAAATAAATTTGCCAGTTATAATTGTTTTTGTTAAAATTACTTATCATAAACTCACTTAAAACCAAGCGATTTTTTGCGATTTGGGGTTTAAAAATTTGTTATAATAAAATAAAAATTGGATTTTTAGCATAATGAAAATAAATACAAAAACAATAAATATTCTTATTTTTCTTTTTATTTTGATTGTTTTGAGTGCTGAAAATATTATTTCCGGAAAAGAAGATGCAAGTTACGATTTTGTTTTTAATAGTGCTTATAATGGATATTACATATTATCAAATAGAATAACTAAAGATTTATTGCCTTGCGGTATTGAATCATATTTAAACCCATATTTTAATATTATAAATTTCCAAATAAGACTTTGGTTTGACAGTATTCCAAGTATAGCTCAAATCCTTTATTCTATTCCTCATACTATACTTTGTTTTTTTGTATTTTTAATAAATAAAGAATTGTTTTTGAATTACGAAAATAAAAAATTTTATAATTGGATATTAGTAATTATCGCAACTTTTTTATGTCTTTCAGAGGTAACCTTTGTTTCTTCTGTCGGCACTCATTTTAATTGTATTCCAGCCTCAGCTTGCGTTGTTGCTGCGTTGTTTTTATTAATAAAATATTTAAAAGGTGAAAATACAAAAAATTTAAAATTGATAGGTGTGTTGTTGGGTGTTGCTTGCGGTATGGAATTAATGGCTTGTCCATATTTTTTAGCCATTATAGTAGCCTTTTCAATTTGTTCTTCTCATCAAAATTTAAAATTATTTTTTAAAAATATTGGTATAATCACTTTGTTTGCAATCATTAGTTTTGTTATATATGATGGCTATTGGGCATATAGTTTGTTTAAATATTTTGGAAATCCTGTTTTTCCATTTTTTAACAATATTTTCAAATCAGATTTGATGAGTTTTGTGAATTATCAATCACAATATGTGGTTACAAACCCTCTAAAACTTTTGATTTTCCCGCTTGTTTGGTTTGACAATGTCCCACCAAATTTACAAGTGGAAATGATGCCATTTTTTGATTTAAGACATATTTTTATGTATTTTTCGACAATATTATTATGTTTTCTTGTTGGAAGACAAATTTTTCTTTCTAAAGCTAAAGCAAAAATCGAAAATTTAAAAATCGAATATAAAATTCAGTTATTTTTGCTTATTTTCGCAATTACAAGTTATATTCTTTGGGCTCAAACATATTGTTTAATAAGATATTTTATTCCTGTTTTAGTTCTTTGCGGAAGTTTTATTATATTGCCAATTACTTATTGTCAAAAACTATTAAAAAACAAACATTTATATACTTTCCTATTTTGCTTTTTATTTTTGATAAATTTTAATTATAAAAGTATTAATTGGGGACATTCTTTTGCTTTGGTATATTCAATGGGTTTGGATATAAAAGAAAATTCAGTTATTTATATCGTAGGAAAATTCCCTGCTTATAATATTATTTGGCAAAATTATAAAACAAGATTTATAAATTTATTTGCATCTTCAGATGATAATATGCCTGACTTTACAGTATCTGAAAAATATTTAAAAATGGTTGATTACCATAGCAAAAATGCAAAACACATATATGTCATAAAACCAACAAGAAATATTCCGAAGGATAAATTAAAAAATAACGGACAGTATATTTTGGAAAAATATGTTGCAAAAACTAGTAATTGTAAAAATATTCCAGGACAATATGACATTCTTTATTTAAGAGATGCGAAAGAAAACCCTTATGATTTTTATAATAGAAGTGACATTAAAAAATACTATGATTTTCCAAAATATGAAATCTGTGAAATTAAGTAATTTTTATTAATCTTGAAATTCTATATACAACATTTCTTCGCCAAATTCAGTGTAACTTTGATGTTGATAGCGGCGTAAAACTTTTATGCGTTTGTCTTTTCTAATTTGTTCACTATATTTTGGAGCAAGTAACAACCAAACTTTTTTATCATAACCTATTACTTCTAATAGGTTTTCATAACTATAAAAAACAATTATTTCATTACTTATACCATTTTTCTTGAAATGATATTCAAATGTTGGCGGAACGAAAAGTGCTGTAAATAAGATGAAAATTCTGTCATTTTTATTGTAATATTCATCATTTTTTATAAGATTTACATATTCGATGGCATCTGTACAAGAATTACCGTGAAGCCAATCTCTATTCATCAAAGTAATGATATCGTAAGAACTTACATATTTTATTTGAGCAACTAGGAAAACTAAAATAACAATTCCCATTATTATTTTGCTATATAATTTTTTCATTTGTTCGTAAGGAATTAAAAGCACTAATAAAAATATTGGAACAATATATAATGATAATCTCAAATGAATTGGATAAAGGCTTAAAAAATGACAAGCATACATAATTACAATTGGAAGAATTAAGTATAATGATTTTTTGCATTTGCAAGTGATAAAGAAAAACCAAAGTGTAATCAAATTTATCAAGTTTTTTGAAAATACATCTAAATCAAAACCTCTTGATAATTCAAGGAGATTAAACTCTTTTAATATTTGGTTTAAGAAATGATATTGTCCGATTGTTTTTTCAGTGACATACCACCATTTTTTCATAAATTCATAATGCACATAATAAACATTTTTTAGCCATAATGAATAAAAAGCCAAACTTATTATTATAGGAAGCATTAATGGTAATAACTTTTTAGTTTTTAAATCTTTTCTGTTATATATTGCAAATGCAATCAAAGATGCAATAAGAATAAAGCCAGAAGCCAAACTGAACCAAAGTATTATTCCTAAAGAAATTCCAATAATAAGAAGTTTTTTTACACTGTCTTTTTTTAAATCTAATGATGAAACTAAATAAATAATCACCATTGTAAATAGCACATCTAAAATATATGATTTAACAACTGTGCTATATGTGATGATAGAAGGGTGAATTGCAAACATAAAGTATGCTATTGAAATTATGTATTTGTTATTTAAAAATTTTGATGCGAAAAATGGGAAAAATCCTAAAGCAATAAGACTAAATGAAAAAGGTAAAATATGTAAAAAACAACTTTCTACACTAATTCCTGCTAAGAATTTTTCCATAAATAGAAAACCAACAGGAACAACTTGATTGTTAATAAGTGGTTTAAATAATTGAATATATGTTCTTGATAAATTTTCTAAAACCCAAATTTCATCAGATTGAATACAAATATTTAATAAAACTACTTTTAAACGTAGATAAAATCCATACAAGAAAATTAAAAGCATAAAAATGCAAAAAACTTTATTTTCCTTTGCGTATTGTTTTATTTTTTCCATCTTTCTTTCGTACTCATTAATATACTTTTATTTGCTAATTTTAACATAAAAAATTATTTTACTGCAATTAAATAGACTAAATCACAGATAAAATATTTAGGATATAGCACAAAGTCTTTTGAATGTTTTAAATAATATTCCTCACTTACATAGCGGTATTTAATATTGTATTTATCAAGATATGTAAGCATTGTTGAATCACCCTCAAATTTAGGTGATTTATAAATTAAAATTTCATTGAAACTTGATAAATAATCAAAAAATTTCATTGTTGAATTTCTACTCAAACTTCTAAACTCTCCAATTTCGCGCATTGAAATTGTTGAATTACAAAACAATATAATTATGAATAGTGTACAAAATAAATGTTTAAAATCTAAATTTTTTAAAAATAATTTATTAGAATAAATTATAGACATATACAAAGAAAATAATGGGAAGAACCAAATTTGAGCAACATATCTTGACCACCAAGCCTCACTATGTAATAAAAACGATAATAAAGTTATTGCGCTTATTGAATAATAGAGCTTTTTGTCTGTTTTATCTTTTATTTCCATTCCGATAAGTAATAGAACACTCAAAAGAAATATTCCACTCCATAGTTGTCCAAGTCCGCCTATTCTAATGTCAGGACAAAATAATTCTTCTTCACGAATTTGGAATGGGAATTTTAAATTCGCATATCCGGTATTTGTTTGTATTGAAAAGTTTGATAAAAAAGTCTTTTTTAAAAAATTTGTATTTTTTAGTTGAATTGCATAAATTTCTTTTTCAACAATAGCATCGCTCATTAAATTGAGTTTGGTATAAAAAGGACTTTTATAAATTTTGTAATTTGTAAAATAAGGATGAATACTTACTGAAGCAATTAATATAAATATAACCAAGCAGGCTTTAAGATAAGTTTTTGCATATTTTTTGTAGGTAAATAAGAAAATAATAGAAATAATTGCCAAATAAAATAATCCGGTAATTTTCAAATTAGGCATTATAGAACCGATAAAAACTAAATTCCAAAAATTGAAATTTGAAAATTTATCTTGTTTTATAATTTCCATAATATTCAATATGAATAAAATGAACATAAAATACATAATTAAATCAACGTACATTGTGAAAAATTGAGCAATCACAACAGGGTTTAGTATGATTAAACTTGAGAATAAAAGATTTAGATATTTTCTTTCTGAAAATAGAGAAAGTACTGTTATTGATCTAAAAAATACAGCACAAGCAATAAGGCAATTGACAACAAAACCTGATTCTATAATATCTGTTAGTTGGTAAAAACAAGCTGATACGGTTTCACAGAATTTTGGCCATATCTGAACCCAAGTGTGATTTGCGTATAAATGATATTTTTCACCGAATGAAATCGAATCTTGAAGTAATGGATTCCAACCATTTTTCAAACAAAACATTGCTTGAAAATGATATGATGCACCATCAAAACTATAATCACCTCTTCCATTAACTACTAAAAGGCTAATGATAATAAGAGATAAAAATCCAAAAAATTGCAAATTTACATCTTTAAATGAATTATTTAATTTTATTAAACTAAAATAAACTATCAAAAGCGCAATAATCAGATATATCCAAGTTATTGGTATATGTAAGATAAAACCGATATTTGCCAATAAAAATATGACAAACAAAAATTCAATAATAATAAAAGAAAGATTATTAAACAATTTTTGATATGGAAAATTCATAATTTTATCTTTAAAATTCATACAAAAATTAGACCATGAATACATTTCATAATCAAACTTAGTTTAAAAAAATAATATTGCTCTAAAGAAGTATTGAAAATGAAAATTGTTATTATATACTTGTTTGCATGAATTTAAAAAGAGTAGATTGGGAAATAACTTCAAAATGTAATTTGCCTTGTGTTGCTTGTGAATATAGGGATGCTTCTATTGATGAAGATTTAACTTATGAAGAGATAATTAGTGTTTGTAATCAAATTTCTCAAATGGGTTGTAAAGCTATAAAACTAACAGGCGGCGACATTTTTTTGATGAAAAAATGGGACAAAATTTTAATACATTTAAAAAAATTAGGAATGAGTATTGAAATTGAAACTTCTGGAGTTAATGTTGATGAAGGAGTTTTGAAAATATTAAAAACAATTGGCATAAAAAGATTGATTTTTAGGCTAGATTCGGTTTCTGAAAGATTGACACTTTTAGAACGTGGACTTGACCATTTTCCTCAAAAATTAATTGAAACTATAAATCTGGCAAGTGATTATGGAATTATTTCAGGGGTTATTACAACTCTTTCTCTTTTGAGTCTTAATGAATTACCATTGATATACAATTTAATTTTAAATTCAAATGCAAAATTTTGGGAATTAGCACATATTCCATCTCACGGAAAAATTATAAAATTAATTAAAATAAGAGATTTAGAGTATTATTTCTTAGGATTATATATTTCAAAATTGAGATGTAAAACTCCTTGGGATAAATTAGCAATTTTTGGAAACCATAGTTTTGGTTATTATTCAAAATTAATGCCACCTCATTCAACTTCAGGAAATTGGGTTGGTTGTAGAGCTGGAAATAGTGTTATAGGTATCAGAACAGACGGAACTGTTGAAGGTTGCATTTATTTAAATAGAAAATATTTCAAAACAAAATCTTTGAAAAATTATTCTTTGAAAGAAATTGTTTCTGATTCTAATTTCTGCAGTTGGAATAATACTTTTAAAGATTGTTATCTGTCAGATAATTGCAAAGTTTGTATTTATGCAGACAGATGCAAAAGTGGTTGTGCTGGATCTGCATTTGAAAGCTGTCAAAAAACAGGCGCAAACACAAGATGCTATCATTACATAGAAACTTTATACGAAAATATTAATCCTAAAAATGATTTTGAAGAAGCTATGAAACAAATAGTTAATGGTAAATTTAAAGAAAATGGTGATATTATTCTTCAATCAGGCTCTGAATTGACAAGCAAATATATTGATTCTTTAGTTTTGAGTGATACTCAAAAATTCTTGCTTGATTTGGTAAAAAATGATTAATGATGAATATTTAGGATTAAACTTCTGTATACATTTTTTTTACTAAAATAGCTGAAAAAGCGAATAGTAAAGTAAATATAATAAATGCTGTTAAGTTTGAACAATGGTTTATTATAAGTTTGAAAAATAGTAAGAAAATAACTGCAAAAAGTCCTGAAAACATATTGTTTACAGAAGAAATTGTTGCCCTTACATTAGATGAAATCAAACTGTGTATTCTAAAAATATTTCCAATATTAAAGATGTGTTCTATTCCAATAGCGATACATACAAATACAAGAGCGAAAACGCAGAAATATTTATTGCCATGCATTAATAGGTAAATAATTAAAAGAAAACAAATTAGGTATAAAACGTAAACAAAAAATCCTAAATTAGGAAGTTTTATCTTATCGAAGGTTTTGCTTGTACACAATGCTCCAAAAGAACGTAAAAGGTGATTTATAAAATAAATAACACCAAATATAATGCTAGATAAAGCAAAATAATTCATTAAGAATTGGAAATTCCATACAAAAACACTTGTTATACCATATAAAATTCCAGAATATATAAAATATGTACTTAATTTTTTGCTAGAAATTGATGTAGTAATAAGAGTTTTCATTCTTTTAATATGTTTAGAAAAAGAATGTTTTTTATTTTGTTGAGGGATATTTGGAATGAAAAGCAATGTTATAACTGCGACTATATTACAAAAAAGTTCTAAGAATAATAATGAGTTAAACCCAATATATTTGTAAAGCCAAGCGCCAATCAAGCAACTTGTTGCAGTTCCAATAGACATAAAAAATTCAAATTTGCTATATTTATTAAGTATAATATCCTTGCAATTGCTTTGTTTTAGATAATCATAAATATATCCGTCTGAAGTGCCTCTGTAAAAAGCTTTTGATAGTCCATAAAAAACTTCACCCAGCAATATTGTCCAATAATTAGGTGAAATTATCCAAAGAATAATTCGCACCATATAAAGTAGATAAGAAAAAAGTAATACGATTTTTCTAGGAAAAACATCTCCAATGTATCCTGCTGGAATTTCTGCTAATAAACTGACTAAATAAAAAATAACTTGAAATAGCAAAAAGGTTGAAAAACTTAACCCATTATACATATAGAATAATAGGGAAATTGCTACAATATATCTTTGCTGTTGTAATAATACAGAAAAATTTAAATACCTTAAAGTCTTTTTTATCAAATTATCTTTCTTTATCTTAGATACGAATAAACCATTAAACAAAAAGTATTATAGGTTAAAACAATAAATAAATCAATCAAAGAAAGAAATATCACAGAAATATGCAAATATAAAAATTATCTATAAATAGGACCTTTGAATTGTTCTATAACTTTTGCTATAACAGGATGATTATTCAAAAATTGTCCAAATTTAGAAACTTGTTTTTCTGTAACTGCTTCATATATGCAATTTGGCATTTTAGGCATTGGTTTTTGTTTGATATATGCATCTGCAATATCGTTTTTAATTTCAGGAAGATGTTTTCTTATATCACATTTTGAATAAGCTTGAGCTTTTTTATATGCACAACCTTGGCAAATTGGATTATTTTTAGCAATTACGAATGTAGTCATCTGATTTTTTCCTTATTTTTGTTTTACGTTTGAATTAAAGTTGCTGAAATTTTTAAATTGCCCTGTTGTAAATAAATATTTACAAAAATAAAAGTTATAAAAAAAAGAGGGCAAAAGCCCTCTTCTTTTTTATCCGAATGTTTATCTAAACAAGTTTGTCTATATTTGTAATTGTTTCTAATGCTTGTTCTGAACTTTTTGTATTTTGCAAAATTTTTGACCAATTATTATCAATGTCAGAAATTTTACCTAAATTTTTTGCTATATTTTTAATAAATGAATTTGTTGCTTTTGCATCAAATTTATCAACGTTTTGTTTTACTAATGTTTTATTTAGGCTGTTTTTTAATACGTAAACATTTTCACCATCAGGAAAAGATACCATTTTTTGAATTTTATATGGTGAAAATTCTGATTGATGATTTGCAATTTTTGTTAAAGATTCAGCAATAGCTGAGTCACCTATGTTCAAAGCTTTTTTAAAACCCATAGGGAATTTTATTGCGACGCCAAAATTTTGTGTACTATTTACAGAATTTACTTGCATTTTATGCTCCTTTTTAAAATCTCATAATCTTTTAATGCGCGTAAAAAAATTTTTTGCTATTTGTGTTAAAAAAAATTTACCATTTTTTAAATACAAAAAATACGGCAAGTATTATGAACAAAAAACCAACTATATAATTCCATTTTAATTCTTCTCTCAAATACAAAACTGAAAAGAAGCTGAAAACAATTAATGTGATAACTTCTTGCATAGTTTTTAATTGAGCAGCATCAAAATATTGGTGTCCAATTCTATTTGCGGGAACTTGAAAACAATATTCAAATAACGCAATTCCCCAACTTACAAGAATGACAATCCACAATGCTGTACCTTTGAATTTTAGATGTCCGTACCAAGCGAATGTCATAAATATATTTGATATTGTTAATAATAAAACTGGTGTGAATTGTCTAAGCATAAAGTCCTCAGTTAGTTATTAAAATAGAAGTGAACTATATCGCCATCTTGAACGACATAATCTTTACCTTCCATTCTTGTAACACCCTTTTCTTTACAAGCAACATAAGAACCATTTGCTACAAAATCATCATAAGCTGTAATTTCTGCTCTGATAAAACCTTTTTCAAAATCTGTATGAATTACACCAGCGGCTTTTGGTGCTTTATCTCCGGCTTTGATAGTCCAAGCATGAACTTCCATTTCGCCTGCTGTTATAAATGTTCTTAAATTTAATAATGAATATACGGCTTTTATCATTCTGTTTATACCAGAATCTTCAATTCCTAATTCTTCCATATATTCTTTTGCTTCATCAGGTTCTAATTCTGCAAGTTCAGATTCGATTTTTGCTGATACTCTAACAACTTCTGCGCCGTGTTTTTTAGCATATTCTTCAACACGTTTTGTGTATTCGTTTCCGTCTTTCAAATCGTATTCAGAAACGTTTGCGCAATATATAACAGGTTTGCAAGACATCAAATGAAGTCCATAAACAACTTCCTTTTCGTCTTCATCAAAATGGTCATTAACGTTAATAAATGTTCCTGCTGAAAGAAGTTCTGTTAATTTGATTAAAACATTGTTTTCAAAAACAGATTCTTTATCATTATTTCTTGCTAATTTAATAACTTTTGCTTGTCTTTTTTCAACTGTTGCTAAATCGGCAAGTGCAAGTTCTGTGTTGATTGTTTCAATATCATCTATCGGATCAACTTTGCCTGAAACGTGTACTGTGTTTGCATCATCAAAGCATCTTACAACTTGGATAACGGCATCAACTTCTCTGATTGTATGCAAGAATTGGTTTCCTAAACCTTCGCCTTTACTTGCGCCTTTTACCAAACCTGCAATATCAACAAATTCAACAGTTGTAGGAACGATTTTATCAGTTTTAACTAATGGTTTTAAAACTTCTAGTCTTTCGTCAGGAACTGCAACTACGCCTACGTTTGGCTCAATTGTACAAAATGGATAATTTGCACTTTCTGCATTTTTTGCACTTGTTAGTGCGTTAAATAAAGTTGATTTTCCTACGTTTGGTAGTCCTACTATACCTGTTCTTAACATTTTATACCTATCCTATTCTTAATTTTATTTGTTATTTTTACCGCAACAATGCTTGTATTTTTTGCCACTTCCACAAGGACAAGCATCGTTTCTTCCTATTTTTGCTTCGTTTCTTGTTGGTGTTTGAACGGCATCTTCTTGTTCTTCTTGTTGTGTAAATTCTTCTGATGCTCTTGAAAGTTCAGTTTCTAATGGTTCATTTACAAATTGAACACCGAATTTAGTTCTGAATAAATGTTTTACTGTTTCTCCTTGAATATCAAACATCATATTGTTAAATAAGTCGTATGCTTCTTTTTTGTATTCAATTAGAGGGTCTTTTTGTCCGTAAGCTCTTAAACCGATACCATCACGCAACATATCAATATTGTGTAAGTGGTCAATCCATTTGTTATCAATAACTCTCAATAATACATCTTTTTCAATGTTTCTCATAATATTATTTGATTCAAATGGAGATTGAGGATTTGGACATTCTTCATATTGGCAAATGATTTCATTGTAAAAATCAATTATTTCTCTTTCGTGTTCTGCATAAGCATCTCTGGCTTTTTCGTTTAATTTGTCAGAAATTTCTTGAAATCTCAAACCTTTTACATCAGAAACGCTGTAAGATGAAAGTTGAGGAATTGTTGAGTGAAGTTCTTTTACCAATGTTTCTAAATCTTCATCAACGTATTCGTCAGGTTGCATACCGGGAGCGATGTAGCTTTTTAGTAATCTATCTATTTCTTGCTCTAACATATAGTAGATATTTTCATTTAGATTTTCACCGCTAATAACTCTTCTACGTTGTGCATAGAATTTTTCCCTTTGAATATTCATTACATCGTCATATTCAAGTACGCTTTTTCTTATATCAAAGTGATAAGTTTCAACTTTTTTTTGTGCTGATTGAATTTGTTTTGAAATGATTGGTGATTCGATAGCCATGTTTTCTTCAACATTAAGCATTTCCATAAGGTTTACAATTTTATCGCCACCGAAAATTCTCATCAAATTATCTTCCAAAGATAAGAAAAATCTTGTAGAACCAGGATCGCCTTGACGTGCAGCACGACCTCTAAGTTGGTTATCAATACGACGTGATTCGTGTCTTTCTGTACCGATAACATGCAAGCCTCCTGCTTTTACAACTTTTGCGTGTTCTTCTGTTGTTAAAGCTTTTGTTGTTGCCATTATTTCATTTTTCTTGTATTCATAATCGGCGTCATCAGAAGAGATTCCTTTTTTCTCAAGTTCTTCTTTTGCTAAATATTCTGAATTACCACCTAACAAAATATCAGTACCACGACCAGCCATGTTTGTAGCGATTGTAACCGCACCATAGCGACCTGCTTGAGCGATAATATTTGCTTCTTTTTCGTGGTGTTTTGCGTTTAAAACATTGTGAGGAATTTTTCTTTGTTTCAATAATGCTGAAATGTATTCGGATTTTTCGATACTGATTGTACCAACCAAAACTGGACGACCTTTTTTGTGCATTTCAATAATATCTTCCACAACTGCATTATATTTAGCTTTTTCAGTTTTATAAATTACATCTGGATAATTTTTTCTTATATCAGGTTTGTTTGTTGGAATTGTTGTAACTTCCAAATTATAAATTTTTCCAAATTCAGCTTCTTCTGTCATTGCAGTACCAGTCATACCTGAAAGTTTTGGATATAGTCTGAATAAGTTTTGGAAAGTTATACTTGCAAGAGTTTGTGTTTCATCTTGAATTTTAACACCTTCTTTTGCTTCAACAGCTTGGTGCAAACCATCAGACCAACGTCTACCATCCATTAAACGACCTGTAAATTCATCTACGATAACAACTTCGCCGTTTTTGACAACGTAATCTGTATCTTTGATAAATAATTCTTTTGCTTTTAATGCTTGCAATAAATGGTGTGCATATTGAGTTGAAATGTCAAATAAATCTTTTACACCGATTAATTCTTGAGCTTTATCAATACCTTCTTCGGTTAAAATTACGTTTTTATTTTTTTCATCAACTTCGTAGTCTTCAACTTTATTAAGTTTTGGAGCAATTTTTGCCATAAGTTGATAAGTTTCAGCTGATTTTTCTAAACGACCACTGATAATCAATGGAGTTCTTGCTTCATCAATCAAAATACTATCAACTTCATCAATGATTGCATAGTTATAAGGTCTTTGAACTAACATTTCTGGGCTGCTTGCCATATTATCACGTAAGTAATCAAACCCAAATTCGTTGTTAGTACCATAAGTAATATCACATGCGTAAGCTTGTTTCTTTAATTCAAATTCGTTTTCTCCACGAGTATTTGAAAGAATAACACCAACAGTCAAGCCTAAAAATCTGAAGATTTTACCCATCCATTCGCTATCACGTTTTGCCAAATAATCGTTTACTGTGATAACATGGACACCTTTGCCTGTTAATGCGTTTAAATATGCAGGCAAAGTAGCAACAAGAGTTTTACCTTCACCTGTTCTCATTTCTGCAATATGACCATTGTGTAAGAAATATCCACCTATTAATTGGACATCGAAATGGCGCATATTCAAAACTCTTTTACCAGCTTCTCTAACAACTGCGAATGCTTCTGGTAATATTTTAT
>JAKSUT010000140.1 GCA_024408705.1 bacterium
AATTTATAATATTCTCTAATAATTAAAGGATATTTTTTATCTAAAATTTTTAATAACTCAACTGCAACAGATTCTTTTTCGTAAGCATTTTCAGAAACAGAATTAACAAACGCAAGTTTTTTTGCACGCTCTTGATCTTCTTGTTTCATCGGAATAATACCAGGAGTATCAAGCAAATCAACTTTCGGATTAATTCTAACCCATTGTTGTTGTCTTGTAACACCAGCTTTTGCACCAGTTTTTGTCTTTGAAGTTTTTGTTAATTTGTTGATAATACTTGATTTGCCAACGTTTGGCATTCCAACAACCATAACTCTTGCACTACGTCTTAACAAACCTTTTTTCATCAAGGCTTGAATTCTTGGCTCAGCTAAATCTATTGCTGTTGTAATTATTTTATTTAAATCTTTTGAATTTTTTGCATCAGAAGTCAAAACTGCGCAATTAAATTTTTCTTTTATTACTTGAATCCAGTTTTTTAATTCGTTTTTTTCAACCAAATCAGATTTGTTCAATAGTATTAAACGAGGTTTTTCGCCAATTAAAGATGTAATATTTCCATAACAACTACTCAAAGGTATTCTTGCATCAAGAACTTCAATCACTACATCAACCAAATTGATTTGTTCCTTTAATTTTCTTTCAGCCTTTGCAATATGCCCTGGATACCAATGAATAAACTCTTGCGGCTTATTTACTTTTTCTTCGCTATTTTCTTCAATATTTTTTTTCATAAAACCTCTATACTGAAAATAGTGTTCACAAAAATTGCAAACACTATTTTTAACAAATATCTAAAAAGAAATTTTAATTAACCTCTTTTTTCAATTTTTTCTTTAATACGAGTTGCCTTACCTGACAAGTTTCTCAAGTAATAAAGTTTAGCTCTTCTAACATCACCACGTTTTAGAACATTGATTTTTTCAACTCTTGGAGAATATAGAGCAAATACTCTTTCTACGCCAATACCTTGGAAAATTTTTCTAACAGTGATAGTTTTGTTGATACCTGAACCACGTTTTTTGATTACTGTACCTTCAAAAGCTTGTGTTCTTTCTTTATTACCTTCGATAATTCTTACAAAAACTTTTACAGTATCACCAGGATTTACGTCTGCAACTTCTTTATTTAGATATTGTTTTTCTAAATTTTCAATAATTGAACTCATGGTTTAATCCTTTCTTGGAACTTGGGTTTAGTGTATAAACCACCCTTATAAATCGGCTAAATCTATTCTATGCCAAACATTAAATAAAATCAATCGTCAAATTAAGTTTTATTAAACTAATCTTCAACATCATCTTCTATTAATTCATCAAACAACTTTTCTTCATCAAAAGAAATCTCATTTTCTGAATCTTTTTCATATTTTTCTTCAAAATCGTCAATGAACTCCTCATCATCAACATGAGATGCTTGAGATTTTTCCTTGACTAACTTCTCTAAGCGCTTCTTTTCATTCAGCACATTGGCAACATTCATCATCGCAAGAGAATTAAGAGTAGCTCTAAGCTGTGCACTTCTATCTACGTACTGGTTTTGGTTTTGGCTATCCTCATCTTCGCCATGTTCAATAACCCCGTATTCTGTACCTGGACCCATTTTATCATCTTGACAATTCGCAGCAGTACCAGAGATGTCGCCACTTTTAAAGTTGAACGCACCGCCTATGCCAAAAAAGCCTGCTGAACGATTATCTACCACTTTTTTATTCCCTTTTTCTCTTTTTTTCTCTCACGTTAACTAATTATACACTATAACATAATAACCAGTTACCGTATATTATAAATCCGCTAAAAAATTTATTTGCTAGTTTGAAAATAAAAACTTTACAAAACTTTTTATTTAAAAACTTACACTTTTTCAGCAATAACTTGAAGCATATTCAATATCACTTCTGTACATTTAATCAAATTAGAAACAGGTAAAAATTCACGTTTTGAATGGAAATTCAAACCACCTGCACCTAAATTTGGAGTTGGCAAACCTTTTAAAGACAAGAAAGAACCATCTGTTCCCCCTCTTATCGCTTTTGTTTTTGGTTTCATGCCAGAGCGACTTATACCTTGTTTTGCAAATTCCAAAACTTCAGGAGTTTTATCTAAGCCCTCTTTCATATTATGATAACGCTCTTTTTTATCAAATTTAATTTCACAATTATATTTTTTTTGCAACTTCGCAACTAATTTTTCTAAAAATACTATACGCTTTTGAGCCTTTTTATAATCATGGTCTCTAACTAACATATTAATTTTGCAATTAGAAACATCTCCCTGAACACTCATCACATGATAATAACCTTGATGTCCTTTGGTTGTGTGCGCCAATTCTTTTTTAGGCAATTTTTCTATAAGTTCTGCTGCCACCATCAAAGCATTTATCATTCCACCTGATTTTGCATATCCTGGGTGAACATTTTTTCCTGTAATTTCTATTTCAGGATTAAATGCATTAAAAGATTCATTTTCCACAACATTAGGCAAATCTCCATCTATTGTATATGCAAAATCTGCACCAAAATTTTCTATATCAAATTTTTGAACACCAGAACCTGTTTCTTCGTCAGGAGTAAAAGCAATTTTTATATTTGGTCTTTTGATTTCCGGATGTTCTTTTAAAACTTTTATCACTTCTAATATTTCAGCAATTCCTGCTTTGTCATCTGCACCCAAAAGAGTTCTACCATCTGATGTTATAATTTTTTGATTAATATAAGGTTTCAAATCATTTGCATCTATAATAGTACCTTCTTGAAGTTCAATATTTCCACCTGAATATTTGTCATGCAAAATCGGACATACATTTTCATTATTCACTTCAAAACTTGTATCGAAATGAGCAAACAAACCAACAGTTTTATTACATTCTGAATTACCTTTGAAAAAGGCAGTTAAAATTGCATTTTCACTCAATTCTATATCGCTTAATTCTAATTCATACAATCTGTCTTTCAAATAATTTGCTATATCCCATTGTCTATCTGTACTTGGAATTCTTGTTTCTGCTTGTATTTCATCAGAACCTGAATTAATTTTTGCAAGCGAAATAAAAGACTCTACTAATCTATCTTCATTAATAAAATTCGAAACCATACCTACATCCTAAAAATTTATATCACATATAAAATATACAATAAAAAACGTGATTTATAAAATAAATCACGCAATTTAAAAATCAAATCCTCTGTTCTTCTTAATAAGTTTCGTAATCCACATCTAATGAATCACGAGATCTATCAAACTTTTTATTATAAGCATTAAATCTTTCGTTGAACTCTTGAACTTGTTTGTCTTGAGCTTCTACTTCAAATAAAAATTGTTCATTTATATTATTCAAAGAATCCAAAAAATCTTCATCTTTATTTTTTTGTTCACTCAAATTTTTTATTACTTCTTCTTTTTGAGCAACTATTCTTTTTAAATCTTCGTTAGTTGGATCAGCTTCCAATAATTTTCTTGCTGTTTCCAATTCTTCTCTTGCAACAGTCAAACTTTGCTCAGCAGTAGCAATAACATGCGCTGCATCATTTTGATAAAACAAAAATGTAGAATTTGCAGCATCTTTTGCATCATTGTACATTTGAACTTCTGGAGATTCTTCCAATGATTTCATGATACCGTCAAGTATCATGCCAAATTTAGGTATATTGCTTGCTATTGAGTTACTGTTCAATACTATCTGCTCCTTACGATATATTTATCGACAGTAATAGCAACTTTCTTTACCATTTGTTAAGATTTGTAAACATATAAAAAACAAACTAGCAAATTTATTTTTTCACGAGCATTTAATAAAGTGTAAACCATACAATTTATAAACATATTAGATGAGACTATATTAGAGTATTAAGAGAAAAAGTGGCGAATCCCAAGGGTTCGCCTTTTATATTAT
>JAKSUT010000141.1 GCA_024408705.1 bacterium
ACAAAACAAGCGCTTGAAATATATTCTCAACAAATAATATATTTCTCAAAAGAAAAAAATGCACTTGGAGCTCTTTTATGCTGGTATTTAATTGCAGATGCAAAACTTACTATCGATGGACCTGACAAATCACTAGATGTTTCAATGAAAGCTCTTGATGTTGCTAAAAATCCAAAAATAAACAATTACATATTTACAGCTCTATATAACAAAATTATTGCCGAAGCAAACATTATAAAAGGCGATTATGAAACTGCAAAAATGGATATTGAAAAAGCAATTATGTTCACAAGAAAATTTGAAATGTTCAAATTCTTAGGTGATTTATATTTGCTATATGGGAAATACTTGCAAGATTTAGCTATTGCGAAAACTGATTTACAAGAAAATTACGCAAAGAATGCAGCAAAAATGTATAAAAAAGCTCTACTTGTTGCACAAAGCATCAAAAACGTATCTCTTGGTCAAATAACAACAGATTCGCTTAATTCTTTAAAATCATTCTGCAAACTTAATCAAATATCTTTAACCGATATTTAACCAACTAATTTGCACTTATATAGCCATTTAAAGCAGTATAAGCTGCTACATAAGGAGATGCTAAATAAATATCACCTTTTGTATTACCCATTCTGCCTTGGAAATTTCTATTTTGAGTTGCAAGACAAACTTCACCATCACCTAATGTTCCAGCATGAACACCAACACAAGGTCCGCAACCTGAAGTTAAAATTGCAGCATTTGCATCAACAAATGTTTCTATCAAACCTTCTTGTAATGCTTGCTTAAATACATCTTTTGAAGCTGGAGCAATCAAAAGTCTTACGTCTGAATGAACTGTTTTGCCTTTTAAAATATTTGCTACAACTCTTAAATCTTCTATTCTTCCATTTGTACAAGTTCCAACAAAAACTTGATTTACTTTAATTTTACCCAATTCATCAATTGTTTTTGTATTATCAACAGTATGAGGACAAGAAATTGTATGTTTGATTTGAGAAGCATCAATTTTAATAATTCTTTCGTATTGAGCATCTTCATCAGGTTTTATTTCAACAAATTTATCACCTCTACCACGACTTTCCAAAAATTCTTTTGTTTTAGCATCTGGTTTGAACAATCCACATTTAGCACCTGCTTCAACTGCCATATTTGCTAAAGTAAATCTTTCAGACATAGACATATTATCAATAGTTTCACCACAAAATTCTAAAGCTTTATATGTAGCTCCATCTGCACCAATCATTCCGATTAAATGCAACATCAAATCTTTTGAGCAAATACCATCTTGGAATTTTCCATTAACTTCAATTTTGAAAGTTTGAGGAACTTTTAACCAAGTTTTGCCTAACGCCATACCAACTGCAATATCAGTAGAACCCATACCTGTTGCAAAAGCACCCAAAGCACCTGATGTGCAAGTATGAGAATCTGCACCGATTAAAATTTCTGTCGGATTTACAAAAGTTTCAACAAGTCTTTGATGACAAACACCTTGACCAATTTCTGACAAAACTGCGCCATATTCTTTTGCAAATTCTCTTAATACCATGTGAGTATTTGATAATTCTTTTCTTGGACTTGGAGCCGCATGGTCAATGAACAAAATTGTTCTTTCAGGGTTATTTAATTTTTCTTTCCCTATTTTTTTAAACTCTTGAACAGTCAAAGGACCTGTTCCGTCTTGTACTGCGCAAACGTCTACTTTTGCAATAACAAGTTCACCTGCTTTTACATCATGATTAGCGTGTTTTGAAATAATTTTTTCTACTAAAGTTTGTCCCATATTAAAACTCCAAATTGTGTATAAAACAATAGTAACATAAAACAAAAAAATTAAATAACAATTTGATTTAAAATTTGTTTATGATACAATAATAACAAAGACATGGGGGATATTAAATGAGTCAACAAAATATGTTTAGTGATGGAAAAATTATTCCAGCAAATATAAGAGATGAGATGAAGACATGTTATATCGATTATGCAATGAGTGTAATCGTTGGACGTGCGCTTCCAGACGTTAGAGATGGTTTAAAACCAGTTCACAGAAGAATTTTATTCGCAATGAATGAACTTGGAATGACACCAGACAAACCATTTAGAAAATGTGCGCGTATCGTTGGTGAAGTTTTAGGTAAATACCACCCTCACGGCGATAGTTCAGTATATGAAGCACTAGTTCGTTTGGCTCAAGATTTCAACACAAGATATTTAGTTGTAGATGGACACGGAAACTTCGGTTCAGTCGATGGTGACGGTGCAGCTGCAATGCGTTATACAGAGGCAAGAATGCACAAAATCACTCAATCAATGCTTGCTGATATTGATTGTGAAACAGTAGATTTTATGCCAAACTTTGACGGTTCATTAGAAGAACCAACAGTATTACCTGTAAGACTTCCAATGATTTTGTTAAACGGATGTTCTGGTATTGCCGTTGGTATGGCAACAAACATTCCTCCTCACAACCTTTGTGAAGTAGTTGATGCAACTGTTGCATTAATTGACAACCCTGATATCACTACTGAAGGATTGATGGAATATATTAAAGGACCTGACTTCCCAACAGCTGCAACTATCGTTGGTTTAAACGATATTAAACAAGCATACGAAACAGGTAGAGGTTCTATCAAAATGTCTGCCGTTGCAAATTTTGAAGAAATTGCAGGTGGCGGTGGTCGTCAATCAAGAACAGCTATCGTTGTTACAGAAATTCCTTACCAAGTAAACAAAGCAATGCTTATCCAAAAAATTGCAGAACTTGTTAAAGACCAAAAAATTGTTGGCATTTCTGATATCAGAGATGAATCTGACAGAGAGGGTATGAGAATTGTAATTGAACTTAAACGTGATGCTAAACCAGATGTAGTTAAAAACAATTTGTTTAAACACACTCAATTATCAACAACATTTGGTTATAACATGATTGCTCTTGTTGGTTTGCAACCACGTTTGATGAGCTTATACGAAGTTCTTTCAGAATTTATCGAACACAGAGTTGAAGTTATTACAAGAAGAACAATGTTCTTCCTTAAAAAAGCTAAAATCAGAGCTCATATTTTATCAGGTTTATTGATTGCTCTTGGTTCTTTAGATGAAGTTATCGAACTTATCAAAAAATCTAAAACAACAGACGATGCAAGACAAGGTTTGATGTCAAAATTCGGACTTGATATTGATCAAGCAAACGCAATTCTTGAAATGCAATTAAGACGTTTGACAGGTTTGGAACAAGACAAAATCAAAGCTGAATACGAAGAATTACAAAGAAAAATCAAAGAATACGAAGAAATTTTAGCTGATAGAAAGAAAGTTTTAGCAATTATTAAAACTGAACTTCTTGAAGACAAAGAAAAATATGGAGACGAAAGAAAAACTCAAATCGTTCCTGAACAAGGTGAAATGAGTATTGAAGACTTAACTCCAAACACTCCAATGGCTGTATTTATCACTCAACAAGGTTACATCAAAAGAATTTCTCTTGATACCTTCGAAAGACAAAATAGAGCTACAAGAGGAAAATCTGGAATAAAAACTAAAGAGGATGATGATATTCAACACTTCTTTACAGCAATGATGCACGATAAAGTGTTATTCTTCTCTTCTAAAGGTACAGTTTATAGCTTAAATGTTTATGACTTCCCAGAAGGTTCAAGACAAGCTAAAGGTTTACCAATTATAAACCTACTACCAATAGAACAAGACGAAAAAATTACAGCAGTTGTTCCTGTAAGCAACTTCTCAAAAGATTCAAATCTAATTATGCTTACAAAACACGGTTACATAAAACGTATTGAACTTGATAATTTCTCTAACAT
>JAKSUT010000142.1 GCA_024408705.1 bacterium
TTGATAATCTATTCGGATGCAATAGCAATCCCATAAATATTTTTATTTCTTCATCGTTTAGTACAGTTCTATAATCATTAACACTACTATATTTATACTGTGGTAAAAGTTTGGTATAATCTTCCGTTCCGTTTAGCATCGCAAACCAACGGTGTAAACTGCCACGGGATATTTTGCCTAAAACCTCAAATAAATGAGAATTAGAAGTATTATGCAGCTTCACAAAATCATAATCAGCTTTAAGTTTATTTTGAGATTTCTTTCTAAATTCAAGCCACTTGTGAACAACATCTAATCTTGCTAGTGCAATCTGTTTACATTTTTCTGGTGTGAAGTTTGTCATAAGTGTGTATTCCTTTATACACACATTAATCGCTCTTTGTCTCGAAAATATCAAGTCTTTTGTCTCAATCTCAGAGACATTTAGACGCATATCAAACTAGTTGAATACTTTAGTAATATTTAATGTAATTATTCAAACATTCTTTTATAATTTACCAAGGCATATCTATCAGTCATACCCGCAATATAATTTGCTATTACACGTTTTGGAGTTATTCTATATCCGCTATCTTCTCGTTTAAATGTTGCTTCCCAATTTTTAGCATTTTGATACAGATTTCTTGTCCGATAAGGTAATTGGTTAGGATTGCTTGCAAACGTATCAAATAATCGACTAGCAATTAACTTAGCTTTTGTATCCATTTGGTACGCTAATGGAGACTGATATATATATTTACCAACAAAATCTTTTTTAAAGTTTTTAAAATGTTTTTCAAAATCATTAAAAGAAGCTATGGGCTTTCTAGAAGATTGAACATCTTTTAAACTTACAATGCCCTGTTCTTCTATTTGTTTTTGTGTACCAATAATCAAATCTTTAATCATTGCCTTAAGTATGATATTTGGGTTGTAATTGTCCCATAAATCTTTAATTCCTGAAAAAGAATCGCCATTTATTTTACACGATAAGTCTGTATAGAAATTTAATAATTCTAAAAAAGCATCAAACATTCTTCTATCATTTAATTTCATATCTTGTAAGATATTTTTATTTCTAATAGCATCTTCTAAATCGTGATATAAGTACGCAATAGTATCTATTTTATTAACCAACTCTGCCTCTAGAGATTTGTAAGTACTATCAACACTTATTCTATCGTTACCGAATGTGTATGCCTGTATATTATCGGGTGTTCCTGTATGATGCAAAATGCCATATCTTGTATAGTTTGTTAAGTTTATACCACAAAGGGCTTCATCATTTTTATAATTTTTATTTTCAAGAACATCTACAACCAAAACACTCTGATAGTTATGTTCAAAGCCATCATCATCAATAGATAAATTATTTTTTAAAATGCTTTCCACAGCATGCCCAAAAGGGGTATGACCTAGATCGTGCCCTAGTGCAATAACTTCGGCAAGATAAGCATTTAGCCCTAATGAAGATGAGATAGAACGGGATATTTGCGTAACTTCAAGTGTGTGAGAGAGTCTATTTGTATAGTGGTCACCTTCATGTGTTACATAGACTTGCGTTTTTTCCATTAGCCTTTTAAATGCAAGAGAGTATATAATTCTATCCTTATCTCTTTCAAACTCCGTTCTTCTTTTACAAGGCTGATAGTTATTCATATATAACCTTGTAGCATCTTTAGATCTCACAGCATAGGATGCCAATGTGTCATCTTCAATTTTTTCTAGATCTTCTCTTGACCTGTTAAATACTTGTTGATTGTTTACCATTTCTTATCCCCAATCTGATAATGAATACATGAATGGTACCATCAATCTTATTTTTTTTATTAAAAATTAATAAAAAATTAATTATCTCAATCTCAGAGACATTTCGACACATGTCAAACTAAAAGATAAATTATTTTTGCACTTTGTTGCACAAAATTGCACGAGGCAAATGTTCAAATATATTAGGGGTTTATGGCATAAAACATGCTGAAAAACAAAAATATTAGTGCAAAATAGTGCAAGAATAGTCCGGCAAATCTCTACACTATAAATCTGCCTTAAACTCCAAACAACTCGGCATCATAGCCGATATAAACGCATCCAAACTGTCCTGAAAACATATAATGATAATACTGAATTTATTGCAAAAAAAGAGGTCCTAGGACCTCTTTTTAAATGGAGCGGAAGACGAGACTCGAACTCGCAACAGCTTGCTTGGAAGGCAAGTACTCTAGCCATTGAGTTACTTCCGCATGAAGTTTTGTTTACAAGAAAATTCTAAAATAAAAATATTTAAAAAGCAAATATTTATGATTTTCTTTTTCAAATTAATCCTTTTTAACTAGATGGAATCTCAAAATTTAGTTCTTGGGAATGGTGAAATTTAATTTGTTTAATTTTATTATGCTTATGTAGCCGTATAATATGCATGTTTATGTTTTTAATATTATGCGACTCGCAAAAAAAGTTCTCTAAGCGATTGATGATATTTGACCTTCGAAAGAAGGTTTTTTTTTGCTCTTTTTTTATTGTTACATTTTCTTAATGTTTTTAAAATTAAAAAGGCAATTTTTTTAACCACATATACTTTATATATATGTAAGGTTGGTTATAAATTTAATTATTGGGGTTATTAAATGGTTTATAGTTACAATACTAATTTAAATTTCGGTAACGGTTATAATACAACTACAACAGTTGCACAAAAATCTTGGGAACAAGCAGCTTCTAAACAAATGGGTGAAGTTTCTAAAACTTCTGATAGTGTTTTCTCTGGTGTTCTTGGTGCAGCAGCATTCGAAGGTGTTTTCAAATCTTATTCTTATATAAAAGATGCAAAAGCAGCAACAGAAGGTATTAAATTAGGCGAAATCGCGAAACAAGCAGGAAAAGATATTTCTACAAACTTCTCAACTATTAAAACTCAAGGTGCTGGAACTTGGAAAAGTTTCGCAGATGCAAAAGCTGCTATGTCAAATGCTTGGACAAAAACAAGCGCAAATGCTTTAAAAGATTCTGCTTCAAAATATGCTGAATCTTTCGCAAAAGTTAATGAAGAAGTTTCTGCAAGTTATGCTTCATTAGCTCAAGAAGCTGCAAAAGCAACTACAAAAGAAGGTCTTGCAGAAGTTGAAAGCAAACTTGCTCAATTAAATATTAAAACTTCAGAAGCAGGTCTTTCATCTTCTAAATTCGGTAGATTAATTAATAAAACAAAAGCAGGAAGAAATGTAACTACAAAAATTACAAAATCAGTAAATAAAGCAGTAACTGAAAATCCTATTTCATTAGGCAAATTCTCAAAATACGCAAAAGGCTCTGGCGTTGGAGTTATGATGGTTATCGACGGAGCAGTTGAATTATTAACAAACGTAGTTCCAACATTCCAACAATTAGGTGCTAAATCAGGCGTAAAACAAATCTTCAAATCAGGTACAAAAGTTGCAGCATCAGCTGGTGGTTGGGTAGCAGGTACAGCAGCAGCAACTGCAATCGGAACAGCAATTTGTCCGGGAATCGGTACTGTTGCAGGTGCAATCATTGGTATCGCTGGTGGTATGTTAGGTTCAAATATCGCTTCTAAATTAGTAACAAAAATTTTCGGTAAATCTGAATTAGAAAAAGCTGCTTCTAAACCTCAATTACAAGCTCCAAAAACAGTGATGAATCAACAAATTTATCAACAACAATATCCTCAAATGTATTCATACAATGCATAGTTTGAAAACAAATTTTATCTATAATAACTTATATTTTAACCTTATAAAAATAACCAACTTTAAATTCAGGAGTTTTATTATTAAAACTCCTTTTTTATTTTTTTA
>JAKSUT010000143.1 GCA_024408705.1 bacterium
TTTACAACTATTCTATCTACGACAACTAAAATGTTGTGTTTTTTGTTTTTGTCTAGTTTTATTTCGTCTTCGTCAAGGTTAAATATTTCATCATCAATTTTTACTCTTACAAAACCTTCTTGACGTAATTCTTCAAAAGTGTTAGAAAATTCGCCTTTTTTACCTCTTGCTATTGGTGCTAAAAGTTGAATTTTTGTTCCTTCTCCAAGTGATAAAATTTTATCAACAATTTCGTCTATTGTTTGAGGTCTTATTTCTTGTCCGCATTTTGGACAATGAGGAACACCTATTCTTGCGTATAAAAGACGAAGATAATCGTATATTTCTGTAACTGTTCCAACTGTTGAACGTGGGTTATTACTTGTAGATTTTTGGTCGATTGAAATAGCCGGAGAAAGTCCTTCTATATGCTCAACATTGGGTTTGTCCATTTGTCCTAAAAATTGTCTTGCATAAACAGAAAGGCTTTCTACATATCGTCTTTGACCTTCTGCAAAAATAGTATCAAAAGCAAGCGAACTTTTTCCAGAACCTGAAACTCCGGTAAAAACAATTAGTTCGTTTTTAGGTAATTCTAATGATACATTTTTAAGGTTATTTTCTTTAGCGCCTTTTATTATAATTTTGTCATTCATAGTTAGTATTATTACACCAATTTTGGAGTTTTTCAATTTGAAATTTTATTTGGTATTCAAAAAACTTGCCAAAATTTTTGTTTATATTACAATATTACTTGAGATTACACTACGTTCGATAGGTATTGCCCTAGTCAATTGGGTGTGGCGCTTGTTTTCAAGTAGCTTTTCAGGTTTTAGACCTGTAAAAATTTGCTCAATAGATGGAACATGTGAATCGGTTATTAAGTTAAAAATCATAAGGAGAAAAACGATGACAACAGCTTCATTAGTAGAATTGTTAGAAGCAGGTGTACATTTCGGACACCAAACACAAAGATGGAACCCAAAAATGAAACCATTTATTTATGGTGCAAGAAATGGTATCTATGTAATAGATTTAAGAAAAACATCTGATATGTTAGATAAAGCATATGAAATTGTTAGAGATTATGCTGCAAAAGGAAGAAACGTTCTTTTCGTAGGTACTAAAAAACAAGCAGCTGAAGTTGTAGCTGAAGAAGCAACTAGAGCTGGTGCTTATTATATCAACAGACGTTGGTTAGGTGGTTTGATGACTAACTTTGAAACTATCAGAGGTAGAGTAAACAAACTAAGAGAACTTGAAAGTTTTGTAACTAGCGGTCAAATCGAAAAATTACCTAAAAAAGAAATTGCTCAAATGCAAAGACAATTAGCAAAACTTACTAAAACTTTAGGTGGTATTAAAGATATGCGTGGTTTACCTGATTTGATTTTCATCGTAGACCAACAAAAAGAACTTATCGCTATTCAAGAAGCAAACAAATTAAACATTCCTGTTGTATGTTTAGCTGATACAAATGCTGATCCAGATGGTATTCAATACCTAATTCCTGGTAATGATGACGCTATTCGTTCAATCAAATTAATCGCTTCAAAATTAGCTGATGCTGTTTTAGAAGGTAAACAATTAAGAGAAAACAAAGCTGCAAACACTGCAAAAGTTGAAAAAATTTCTGCTGAAGATGCAGGTGTAAAAGAAGAAGTTGCAGCTGAATAATTACTGCAATTATTAACTAATTAATTTAATTAATAAGAAAGGAAATATATTATGGCTATTACAGCTCAAATGGTAAAAGAATTAAGAGATAAAACATCAGCAGGTATGATGGATTGTAAAAAAGCTCTTACAGAAGCAAATGGTGATATGGAAAAAGCTATGGAAGCTTTAAGACAAAAAGGTATCGCTTCAGCTGAAAAGAAAATGGGTAGAATTGCTGCAGAAGGTTTAGTTGCTTCAGTTATCGATGGTAACAAAGGTGCTATGGTTGAAGTTAACTGCGAAACTGACTTTGTTGCAAAAAATGATGATTTCAAAGCATTAACTCAAAATTTAGCAAAAGCAGTTTTGAATGAAAACCCAGCAGATGTAGATGCTTTCTTAGCTTCTACTTGCAAAGAATGTGGTAAAACTATTCAAGACGTTATCAAAGAAAAAATTGCTTCAATCGGAGAAAAAATTACATTCAGAAGATTTGCTTATGCTGAAGGTAATGTTTCAACTTATATTCACAATGGCAAAATCGGTGTTCTTCTTGTAACTGATAAAAAAGATGAAGAATTATCAAAAGATATTTGCTTACACATCGCATCTTGCGCTCCTGAATATCTAGCAAGTACTGATATTCCAGAAAGTGTACGTGAAGAAGAAAAACGTATTGAAATGGGTAAAGAAGATTTGCTTAAAAAACCTGAAAACATCAGAGAAAAAATCGTTGAAGGTCGTTTACACAAAATTCTTGCTCAAAAATGTTTGTTAGAACAAGCATTTGTTAAAGATCCTAACCAAACAATCGCTCAACTTATCGAAGGTAAATTGAACATTGTTAAATTTGATAGATATGTTTTAGGTGAAGGTCTAGAAAAAAGACAAGAAAACTTCGCAGAAGAAGTTGCAGCTCAAATGAAGGGCTAATTAAATCCAATGAATTGATTGAATAATTTTATTGATTCGGATAAAAAAGCCGGTTTGTGAATTTTGCAAACCGGCTTTTTAATTTTTTTTATATTTTATTTGCATCTTGAAAATACTTCTACATTGATATCGTCAAATGTATTTTGTGAGAAATAAGCACAAGCTGCAACCATTGCTGCATTGTCAGTGCAATATTTCATTTGAGGTGCGTTTACTTTGTAACCTTCTTTTTCAAGGTCAAAGAATTTTTTTCTTATTTCTGAATTAGCTGCTACACCACCTGCTAAAACAACTTGTTTGTAGCCTTTTTCGTCTAAAACTTTTTTAACTTTTTTTAGTAGTGTAGAAGAAACTGTTTCTTGAAAACTTGCACAGATATCAAGAGTTAGAGGATTATCTTGTTCAAGTGTTTCTAAATTGTTTTCTTGTTTTACTTTTTGAGTCAATCTTAAAACTGCAGTTTTTAAACCACTCAAGCTGAATTCGTATTCTCCGACTTTTGCTTCAGGTAGTTTATATGCATGTGGATTACCGCTTCTTGCTAATTTATCTAATAGTGGACCTCCAGGGTATGGCAAACCGATTAGTCTTGCAACTTTGTCGTAAGCTTCGCCAACTGCATCGTCAATGGTTTCACCAATAATTGTTTGTTCTTTATGTGATTTAACTTCTATTATTTGAGTATGTCCACCACTTACTAAAAGTGCGATAAAAGGAGGTTTTAAATCTGTATCAATGTAATTCGCTGCAACGTGTGCGTGTAGGTGATTGATACCTATAAATGGTTTGTCATAAACAAGCGCAAGTGTTTTTGTCGCATTTAAACCGACAAGCAAAGCTCCAACAAGTCCAGGTCCAACTGTTCCTGCAAAAGCTGTAATATCTTCAGGCTTTAGATTTGCTTGAGATAATGCTTCTTCAATAATTACATTAACTGCTTCTAAATGTTCTCTAGCTGCAATCTCTGGTATAACCCCGCCATATTGAGCATGAGTTTTTATTTGAGAAGCTACAACATTTGCAAGGACTTCTCTTCCGTTTTTCACAATAGCACAAGCTGTTTCATCGCAACTTGATTCAAGTGCCATTATAATATTGTCGTAACCTGAGTCTTCACCTATTTTTATTGGTGTTTCGCTAAATAGTGTATTTTTTTCAATATTCATAGTATTATTGTATAGCAAAAAGAAAAAAGAAAAAGGTA
>JAKSUT010000144.1 GCA_024408705.1 bacterium
TGATATAATAAAACAAATCTGACAATATGTTAAATAATTCATCAAAATTTAAATGTGAATTGTTTAATAAAAGTATTGAATTACCCTCTGTGCAACTTTTTGGCGCGTTTGTTATCTTAATATATTTTGTAATATTTGCAGGTAATTTTGCTTTTATAATGTTACATTCGGGAATTTGGTATGGTGTATAAATTCTTAGGCAATTTTCAACTTCTCTGATTGCAGATATTTTTGCAGTTGTTGCAGATAATCTTATGCGAATTAATTTTATTAAATTTTCAACACTTTCAGGAATTTTTGAAAATCTATCTTTCCATTCTTGTGTTATGTAATCAAGTTCAGTTGTGTTTTTTACATCTGCAAGTCTTTTGTATTCAATCATTTTTTGTTCTGTTGAGCCTACCCATTCGTCTGGTATAAATGCTGTAATATTTATATCAACAATTGTTGGTTCTGTTTTTTCTTCTTTTTCGCCTTTTAGTTCGTTTACTGTTTCTTCTAGTAATTGGCAGTATGTGTCGAAACCAACATTTACCATGTGTCCATGTTGTTTCGTTCCTAAAATATTTCCAACTCCTCTTATTTCTATATCGCGTAGAGCAATTTGATAACCGCTTCCAAGTGTTGAAAATTCTTTTATTGCTTTTAATCTTTGTTTTGCTTCTTTTGTTAGTTGTTTGTCTTTTTTGTAGAAACAATAGCAATATGCTTGTCTTTCACTTCTTCCAACTCTACCTCTGAGTTGATATAGTTGCGCTAGACCGAATTTGTCTGCGTCATGGATTATTATTGTGTTTGCGTTTGGAATATCTAATCCTGATTCAATGATTGTTGTGCATAGTAAAATATCGTATTCTCTTTCTGCAAAATCAACCATTATTTGTTCAAGTTCTTTTTCTTCAAGTTTTGCGTGTCCAATTGCTATTCTTGCGTTAGGAACTAATTTTTGCAATTCGTCTTTGAATTTTGATATTGATTCGACTCTGTTATACAAATAAAAAACTTGTCCATCTCTATCAAGTTCGTGTGTTATCGCATTTTTTATTGATGTTTCGTTGTTTTCCCCAACAAAAGTTTTTACTTGAAGTCTGTTTTTAGGTGGTGTGTTTATAATACTCATATCTTTTATTCCAGAAAGTGACATATATAATGTTCTTGGAATAGGTGTTGCAGACATTGTTATTATATCAATATTTTCTCTTAGTTCTTTTAATTTTTCTTTGTGTCGTACTCCGAAACGGTGTTCTTCGTCAATAACTAAAAGTCCAAGATTTTTGAATTGAATATCTTTTTGAAGAAGCCTATGGGTTGCGACAACCACTTCGCATTTTCCCGTTGTAATGTCTTTTAGTGTTTGTTTTTGTTCTTTTGTGCTTTTAAACCTGCAAAGTAGTTGAACATCAACTCCAAATGGTTTAAATCTTTCACAAATGGTTTTGTAATGTTGCATTGCAAGTATTGTTGTTGGAACGATAATTGCAACTTGCATGCCTGAAGAAACGGCTTTGAAAATTCCTCTTAATGCGACTTCTGTTTTTCCAAATCCAACATCACCACAGATTAATCTGTCCATTGGATAAGTTGATTCCATATCTTTTTTTACGTCATTAATCGCTTTCATTTGGTCAGGAGTTTCAACATATTCAAATGCTTCTTCCATTTCGTTTTGCCATGGTGAATCTGGGTCAAATTGTAAGCCGTCTTTTAATTTTCTTTTTGCGTATAATCTCAAAAGGTCATAAGCAACTGTTTCAACTTCTTTTTTTACTCTGTTTTTGATGTTAGTCCAATCGTTTCCACCCATTCTAGAAAGGTGTGGTTTAATGTTTCCTGAACCTCTGTATCTGCAAAGCAAGTTGATTTGTTCTGCCGGCATATGAAGTTTGTCTTTGTTTGCATATTCAATAGTTAAATAGTCTTTGTATTGACCATCAATTTCTTGTTGTGTTAATCCAAGATATAAACCAATTCCGTGTGTTGAGTGTACTACGTATTCGCCTTCTTGAATGTCGTTTATGCTTTCTATAAATTCTTGTTTTTCTTTGTAATAAGAGCGTTTTGTTGATGTAACTTCTTTTGAACGTTTGTTAAATAGTTCTCTATCGGTTAGGAAAATTGTTTTTATATCTTCTATCGTGCAACCACTTGTTATGGTGTTATTCACAAGTTCAAAATTGTAGATTTCTCTTTGTTCTAAAAACTCTTTTACTCTTTGTGGATAATTTGTTGCGACAATTAAATCATAATCAGATTTGCTCTTTATGTATTTTTCTATTGAGTCAAGTCCTGTGAAATAATTTTTTAGTGATTGAGAGTCAAATTCAAAAATATCTTCAAGTTCAAAATCTATGAAATTGTTTAACCCGATTTTTTGTAAGCCTTGTATTTGTTTGAAAAATTCGTCTTTTTGATAATGATTAAGTTCTTTTGTTTCAAAACAAAGTCCTAATTTTAAATTTTCTTGATATTGTTCAGTGTATTTATCTGCTATGTTTTCGTATTTTGAAAAGATTTCTGCCATTTCGTCAAAAACTATGATGTAATCATTTAGATAATCGAAAACACTTTCAAAATCATTATTGTACCAACTTTGATAAATGTTTATGCCTTCAAAATAACCTTCTCCAAGTTCTTCTGTATCAAATGGAAGTTTGATTTTTTCGTCATAAATAAATTTGTATATAGGTTTTATTGTAGTTTTTTGGATTTTATTTACGCTTTTTTGAGTTTCGTTGTTGAAAGATCTTATATCAACAACTTCGTCACCCCAAAGTTCAATTCTTACAGGTAAATCTTCAAGTGAAAAGATGTCAATGATATCACCTCTTATTGAAAATTCTCCAATATCTGAAACCATTGTTGCTTTTTTATAGCCAAGTTTTACTAATTTTTGTGCGATTTTTTGTGTGTCTATTGTGTCGTTTAATTTTATTTCAATAGAATTTTTTTTAATAAAATTTTTGGTTGGAAATTTTTCTAATAAAACTTTTGTCGGTGCAATTATAAAATTTTCTTTTGAATTTAAAATCTCTAATTGTTTGGAATAATCGTATAAATTTGGCTGTATTGCTTCGTAAAATGGTACATTTTGGTACGGCAAAATTAATGATTTTATGTCGAAGATTTCGGCTAAATCATATTGATATTTTATTGCAGTTTGTTCGTCAGCGGTGATAAATAAAACTTTTTTACCAGAAAGTTTACCTGCTTCTTTTGCAAGTAATAATCTTAAAAAAGAAGTTAATCCTGAAATAACAAAAGATTTCCCATTTAAAAAATCTCTTTTTAAACGTGAATAGTGTTTATATTTTTCAAGACTAATATTTTGCATCTATTTTTTTAGGTTTGGACTTTCGTATTCAACACCCATTTCTTTTAAAGCATTGATAAAATGTTCTGCGCAAGCTCTTTGAACATCTGGCGGAACAACCCTTAAAAGTTCAACTGTTCTTGAAATTATAGGGTCATAATCATACCAACGATTTCCATTAACAGGTTTTACCAATTCATAAAATTTTTCAATAGCTTCTTTAGATACTTTTTCTTCAATTTTGATTAGAAAAAGTTCTGCTTGAGATTTTAATTCTTCTTGATAATTTTTAAGTAACTCTACGACCTCTAATAATAACGGATCGTGGTCATACCACCTTTTATATATGGGATTCATTATATAACCCTTCTTTT
>JAKSUT010000145.1 GCA_024408705.1 bacterium
CATCACCAATAGTGGTCATCATATCTCTTTCCATAATTGCACCACCAGGGATTCTTCCTGTTGACGTAATTGCAGTTCTTGTAGAATTACCATCAGCAGAAGCATTAATACCACCAACTGAAACAGGACCTTGTGCAACTGCAACAGCTTCGCCATTTGGTGCTTTCATTATTGTTTGAACCAAAACACCACCTTCTAAACTCTTAGCATCAGCCATTGTAGAAACTGTTACGTCAATTCTATCTCCGTTTTTTGCAAAAGGTGGAACAGTTGCAGTTACAATAACGGCAGCAGAACAACCTTTTTGAATATAGTTATCTTGAGAAATAACTGTTCCTAAATTCATTAATAACAATTTTTCTGTAATTTGTGTTGAACGAGAGTTATCACCTGTTTTTGGAAGACCAACAACTATACCATAACCAACTATTTGATTATCTCTAACACCTTTCACATGTGAGATATCTTTCAATCTTACTGTTTGCGCTTCTGCCGCAAAAGGTATGAAGCTTGCAAAAAGTGACATTATCAATGTTGTTATTATTAAAGATTTAATATTTTTCATTATTTCCCTCTTCCTAGAACAAGTATTTAATAAACTTGTTGATAATACCGTCATTATTAGAACGAGATACTGAACCTCTACCATTAACTGCAAATTGAAGATTTGCAACATATCTTGAATAAATTTCGCCGTCTGTATTTATCCATCTTGGATCAACAATACCAGTTACAATCAAATCAACTCTTTCATTTGCATTAACCAAAGTTTTCTTGCCTTGAACAATCAAATTTCCGTTTGGTAATTGTTGTGTAACTTGAACAGCTATATTATTTCCAAAAGAAAGTTTATTTGAAGAACCAGCTGAATTTTCTACTGTATTTGAACCGCCGAATGTACTAAATGCAGGATCTAATTCTTTTCCAAACAATTTATTAAAAAGAATATTCCAAACACCAGAAAATCTATCAACTGTTGTAGAATTTTTGTCAGATGTATAAGTAACATTGTTTGTTGCAGTAACAGTTTCGTCCATGATTATTGAAATCAAATCACCTACTGAACGAGCTTGAACACCACCATATAAACTTTTCGGAGTTGCATTATAAGTTTGCGCAGCACCTAAGGTGAACAAAGATTCTGCATTTGCACTCATTACAAACACTGTTGAAATAAATAAAGTTATACATACATACTTAATCAATCTAATCATATTTTCACCATTATCTTATTTTCCCCTACTACTGTTCCTTTATAAATTCTGTTGTATTTTTTGTTTAGAACAGTAATACGCTCCCCTAATGCTCCGTCTGAAAGAGCAACTCCATCAACTGAAATAGTTAAATTATTTGAATTAAAAAATACTGTTACAAGTGAATTTCTTAATACTTCAGGTTTTAATTTTACAAATCTTTCATCAATTATTTCACCTGACACAAAATATTTTTTTGAATAATATTCATGATTTACCAATGCAACAGGTTTTAATACATGACTATAAATATTTGAAACATCTTTTTTCTCAGTTGCAACAACAAAAGGTGTAATTGCTTGATTTCTATCAATTGCAGTTGTAGCAACTAATACATTCGCATAAATTCTTGTAGAAATTGGCGCATTAAAAACTTTATAAGTCTTGCCATTCACAAGCATAGACACTTTCACTAATTCTCTTGGTACGTAATTTGTTGAATTTCTTTGAATATTGTATGTGATTTTTCCAGCAGGAACATTCAATTCTACAAAAGGAACGCCAACAACTTTTACACTAACTTCATCAGTAATTGATTTTTTATATAATCTTTCAGTTGCTTTTTGGATTTCTGACATAACTTGAACATCTTTTAACACAACAGCATCAGCTTTTGCACCTGCAAAAGCTAAAATCACTGTTAATATTAAGTTGATGAAAAGTTTATTCATAAATTATACCATTTGGTTAGTTTGTCTTAAGATATCGCTTGATGCTGTAATTATTTTTGAATTTGATTCAAATGCACGTTCTGCTTTAATCAAACCGATTAATTCATCTACAATTTGAACATTTGAGCCTTCTAAATATCCTTGTTCGATTAATCCCATACCATTTTGACCAGGAGCATCTTCAACAGCATTACCAGATGCAGAAGTTTCTACAAACAAGTTGTGACCTATTGAAAGCAAACCTGATGGGTTTAAAAATCTTGCAATTTGGATAGTACCAACTTGTTGTTGTGCACTATCTTTACCAGTTGTAACTGATACGTTACCATCTGTTGTAATTGTGATACCTTTAGCATCTTGAGGAATTGAAATTGCAGGTTGAACAAGCAAACCATCAGAAGTACATAACTGACCATTTGCATCTACTTGGAAAGAACCATCACGAGTATATGCAAGAGTACCATCTGATGTCATAACTTTGAAAAAGCCTTCGCCTTCAATCGCCAAATCTAAACTTCTACCAGAAGAAATAATTGATCCTTGGTTAAAAACTCTTGTAGTTGCAGATGTTTTAACACCTAATCCATATTCAACACCTACAGGTTGATATGTACCTTGATCTAACATCGCACCAGGAGAGCGTTCAATTTGACTCAATAAGTCTTGAAATTCTACTCTTGATTTCTTAAAACCTGTTGTATTTACGTTAGCGATGTTATTTGCGATTACGTCAAGATAGTTTTGTTGTGCCATCATGCCTGTCGCTGCTGTTGATAACGCTCTTAACATCTATTTCCTCCTACCCGTTTTATAATCTTGCGATTTTTAGTGCTTCATTTAATGTATCACTACTGTTTTTTACTACTTTTGATAAAGATTCGTAATTTCTTGTTGTGCTTATTGTTTTTATCATTTCATTCACAATATTTGTGTTTGCCATTTCTAAAGCACCTTGCTCAATTACAAATTTTTCTGCTTTTAATTCAGGATTTAAATATCCTGTTTTTGGCACAAATTTTGAGCCGCCAATATTCCTCAAGTCTTCTTTGTTTGAAAAATCAAATATACCTATCTTTTGCATTGTAATTCTGTCATTTTTATTGACAAATTCTATTTGACCTCTCTCACTTATTATAAAGTCTTTCATTGAGTTCATCACTACACCATTTGTACGAATTCTTATTCTTCTGTTTCTTTCGTCCATGACATAATCACCGTCTTTTGTAGTCAAAAACCCTTGACTATTCATTGTAAATGCACCGTTTCTTGTATAAGACATTTCACCTGTTTTATAATCTTCTATTTTAAAGAAACCATCACCTTGAATAGCTAAATCAAATGTATTTCCTGTTTGAGTAAAAGCTCCTTGAGCAAAATCATAAGTCAATTTTTGAACTTTACTACCAACACTTAAAGAACCTATTGGAGAATATTCTTCAGTTTTCAAATTTTTATCAACAACTGTTGCATCATAAATATTTTGAAAAGTTAAAACTTGTTTTTTATATCCGATTGTATTTACGTTAGCAACATTATTCGCAGTGGAATCATTTTGTTCCATCAACGAAATCATACCTTTTGCTGCTGATTCTAATCCTCTTATAATCATTAAGCATCTCCTTTGTATTTGTTATAAATACTCAAGACGTTTTTTACATATCTTTGAGTTTCTTGATATGG
>JAKSUT010000146.1 GCA_024408705.1 bacterium
CCTCAATCACCTCAAATTTTCAAACAATTATTGATGGTTGGTGGTATTGAAAGATATTATCAAATAGCAAAATGTTTCAGAGATGAAGATTTGAGAGCAGACAGACAACCTGAATTTACTCAAATCGATATTGAAATGTCATTTGTTGAACAAGAAAATGTTTTACAACTTGTTGAAGGTTTGCTTGTAGATGTATTCAAACAAGCAGATGTTGAAATCAAACCAAACTTCCCAAGACTAACTTGGCAAGAAGCAATGGACAAATATGGTTCAGACAAGCCTGATACAAGATTTGGATTAGAACTATTTGACATTGGCGATATTATTCTAAATTCAGAATTTGAAATTGTTAGAAAAACTCTTGAAGCAGGCGGTATCGTTCGTGGTATCAGAATTCCAAACGGAGCAAAATATTCAAGAAAAGATATAGATGATATTACAAAACTTGCAGTATCATTCGGAGCAAAAGCTCTTGCAAATATTATTTATAACGAAGACGGCACAGCAAAATCTCCTGTACTAAAATTCGTTACAGAAGAACAAGCAAAACAAATCAAAGAAAGAGCAAAAGCAGAAGATGGAGATATTATTTTCTTCGTTGCAGACAAACCTAAACTTGTTTATGACGTTATGGGTAGATTAAGATTACACTTCGGTAAAACTCTTAACCTAATTGACGAAAATAAACATGCACTTCTTTGGGTTGTTGATTTCCCTATGTTTGAATATTCTGAAGAAGAAGGCAGATATATGGCAATGCACCACCCATTCACTTGTCCAAACCTTGAAGATATTGACAAACTTCAATCTGATCCAGCTCATTGTCGTTCTATCGCTTATGACGTAGTTTATAACGGTACTGAACTTGGTGGCGGTTCTGTAAGAATTCACTCATCAGAACTTCAAGAAAAAGTATTCCAAGCATTAGGATTTACACCTGAAGAAGTTGAAAGAAAATTCAGCTTTATGGTAAATGCGTTCAAATACGGAACACCTCCTCATGCTGGTTTAGCTATTGGTTTAGATAGATTAGTTGCACTTCTTGCTAAAACAGATTCTATCAGAGATGTTATAGCATTCCCTAAAAACTCAAATGCAAAATGTTTAATGACTGATGCTCCAACAGAAGCTGCCGTTAAACAATTAAGAGAATTACATATCAAAAGCACTGCTACACCAAAGAAATAAGCTATGCAAATTTTTAATTCATTAAATGAAAATAAGGGCTTGTCCATTGCCTTAGGATTTTTTGACGGCGTTCATCTTGGGCATCAAGCCGTTATTAAATCTGCTGTTGATTTTGCAAAAAAACATAATTCAAAATCAGCAGTAATCACTTTTCAAGACCACCCACACTGTTTTTTCCACGACTTAAATCCAGAGTACATAATAAAACGTAAAGAAAAAATAGATTTAATTGAAAAACTTGGAATTGATTATTTATATTTCATAAAATTTGATGAAAAACTTGCAAATCTTTCAGCAGAAAATTATCTAAAAGATATTCTTATAAAAAACTTTGAACCAATTGCTATTTCAACAGGGTTTAACCACACTTTTGGTGCAAAAAAAACAGGTGATGTAAATTTATTAAACGAAAAACAAACCACCTACAACTATCAATATTTTGAAATTCCACCTGTAATTCAGGACAACGAAATAATAAGTTCAACAACAATCAGAAAAAAACTTGCACAAGGAGAAATAAAAGAAGTCAATAAAATGTTAGGTTATACCTACGGACTTGAAGAAACAGTTGTTTATGGACAACAACTTGGAAGAAAACTTGGTTTCAAAACAGCCAACTTAATTTACCCTAAAAACCTAATTACACCTAAAAATGGAGTTTATTCTGCGCTTGTAAAATACAAAGAAAATACATACAAAGCCGTGGCAAATAACGGAACAAGACCAACAATAGACAAAAATCTTCCACAAATACTTGAAGTTCACATTCTTGATTTTGATGAAAATATTTACGGAGAAAAACTTGAAGTAAGGTTTTTAGATAAAATTCGTTCTGAAAAACAATTTGAAAATCTTGACGAATTAAAAGCTCAAATACAAAAAGATGTTAAATTTGTTGAAAAACAATAAAAAACATGGAATAATCAAAATATAAATTTTAAAGGAAATTTAATGAAAGTCGTAATTTTAGGTTCTGGAAGTTTATTAACAAATTTAATTGCAGGATGTATGGATACAAACTGTAAAATAGTGGGAGTTTTAAGAAACGAAAGAGTTCAATTTAACCCATTAAAAAGAACAATTATAGATATTTTTAACCCATCAAAGGAATACACTTACATTAAAAGCCACAAATTATATGAAATCAAAGCAAGAAAAGCAAATTCAGTAGATTTCAAAAAAGAAATTTTAAAATTAAACCCTGATTTAATAATCGTTGGAAGTTGGGGAGAAAAAATCAAAAAACCAATAATTGATTTACCAAAACTTGCAACAATAAATGTTCACCCTGCATTACTTCCAAAATACAGAGGTCCAAATCCTTATCTACAAACAATTTGGCACCAAGAAAAAACAAGCGGAGTAACATTTCACCTAATGGATGAAAATTACGACACAGGTGCAATTTTACATCAAAAACAACTTGAAATATTGGATAGTGACACAGGAAAAGAACTTAGAGAAAGAATTGCAATTCTTGCAAGAAGCGGAATAAAAGAACTTGTTGAAAAAATGGATTCTGAAATAGTTATCCCTGTAAAACAAGATGAAAAAGTCGCAAGTTATTATAAACAAATATCAGAACAAGATGTTATGCTTGATTTTAGACAAACAGCAGAAGAAATTTCAGCGCACATAAGGGCTTTTCATCCTTGGACAAATGTTTATTACGAACACAACACTCATTTTTTTATTCCAAATCCTTATAACTTGGAAATCATAGAACCGAAAGAAGAAGTAACCGAAGAAGCGGGAACAGTTATTGAAAAATCATCAAAAAACGCATCCATAACTGTTATCTGCGGAAATGGTAAATTGCTAAAAATGCAACAAGTTAAACTTTTTGGAATACTAAAACCTCTAACTAAACTTTATATAAAAATAAGATGTAAAGCCAAAAACAAAGCTTAATTATTTTCTTGTTGTTGTTTTATTTCAAGAGCTTTTTGTCTGAAATATTCTTTTTTAGCTTCAACAGCTCTTAATGTTTTATAACTATGAGTAATATAAATAATAATTCCGATAAATAACCAAACGATAAAGTATTTCAAAGAAGTTATCAAAGAACCCATTGAATAGAACATCAGACCACCGCATGTGATAATACCTAAAATAGGGAATAGCGGTACAAATGGAACTTTAAAAGGTCTTTCTCTATCTGGGTCAGTTTTTCTCAAAATTAATACTGCCAAACAAATTATAATAAATGAAGTAAATGTTCCAAAATTACAAAGTTCAGCAGAAATATTCAAATCCATAAATAACGCACAACCCATAACAATAAAACCTGCTAACCAAGTTAAAACATGTGGAGTTCTGAATTTTTTATGTACTGCACGCAAAGGTTTTGGTAAAAAACCATCTCTGCTCAT
>JAKSUT010000147.1 GCA_024408705.1 bacterium
ATAAATATGTTGCAGACAATGCTCCTTGGACATTAGCAAAAGAAGAAAAAATGACAGAATGTGGTCAAGTTTTGACAAACGTATTAGAAATAATGTGTGTTGTATCTTCTTTAATTTATCCATATTGTCCAAATATTGCAAAAGATATGGCAACTCAATTGAAATATGATATTAATATAAAATTAGATGAAATAAACTTAGAAAATGTAATTAGCGTTGGTAAATTAATTTCAAAAGAAGAAATTAAACCAGTATTTTTACGTTTAGATTCTGAATTTGCAAAAAAAGATAAAAAATAAAAATATTTTTAAAATAAAGTTTGTTGAGCAGAATTAGTTTTATATCCTAAGTATCTCATTGCTTCAGGTGAAACTTTTCTGCCTCTCGGAGTGCGTTGAATAAAACCAGATTGAAGTAAATAAGGTTCTGAAACATCTTCTAATGTTCTTGAATCTTCACCAAGAGCAGCAGCAATAGTTTCAATACCAACAGGTCCACCATCAAATTTTTCGATAATAAGTTTTAAAAGACTTCTGTCAGTGCTATCAAGTCCCATTTCATCAATTTTTAATATATTTAAAGATTCATTTGCAATATTTTCTGTAATTTCACTGTTGTATTTTACAAGAGCAAAATCTCCAACTCTTTTTATAAGTCTATTTGCAATACGAGGAGTTCCTCTAGAACGTCTAGCTATTGCAAAAGCGCCTTTTTTTGTAATTTCTATATTTAAGATACTTGCTGTTCTTTCAATAACTTTCGCAAGTTCTTCTGTTGTATAAAATTCAAGTCTGTGAATAATTCCAAATCTATCTCTTAATGGTCCTGATAAAGCACCTGCTTTTGTAGTTGCACCAATAAGGGTAAATTTAGGAACAGGAACACGCAAAGTTTTTACACTTTGTCCTTTTCCTGTTGTCATATCAAGAGTAAAATCTTCCATTGCTGGATATAAAATTTCTTCTGCAATTTTGTTTAGTCTGTGAATTTCATCAATAAAAAGAATTTCACCGCCTTTTAAAGACATTAAAATACCGATAATATCTCTTGGTCTTTCAAGTGCAGGTGCAGAAGTTATTTTTATATCAACATTCATTTCTTGAGCTATAACACCTGCAAGAGTTGTTTTTCCAAGTCCTGGAGGTCCATAAAAAAGCAAATGGTCAAGAGGAAGTTCTCTTTTTTTTGCTGCTTCAATACTTATTTTTAAAGTTTCTTTTAAATTTGATTGACCAATATAATTTTCAAAAGTTTTTGGTCTGATATTATTTTCAAAACTTTTGTCAAATTCATTTATTTCTGGTTTTATATCAACTAATTTTTGTTGAATATTATTAAATTTTTCATCATCTGAAATAATTGCCATAAGATTATTATACTATATAAAAATGTTTTATGTATAATATAAAAGAATATAAAAAGGGGGTAAAAATGGTAAAAGTTTCAGAAAGAGTTGAAAAAATTCCACCATATTTGTTTGCAGAGATAGATAAAAAAATTGCAGCAGCAAAAGAAAAAGGCGTAGATATTATAAGTTTGGGTATTGGTGATCCTGATAAACCAACAATTCAATCAGTTGTTGATGAAATGCACAAAGCAATAGATAATCCTAAAAATCATGATTATCCTCCTTATGCAGGTACTGATGAATTTAGAGAAGCTGCTACAAAATGGATGAAAAAAAGATTTAATGTTGAATTAGATGCAAAAACAGAAATGATTTGTAATATAGGTTCAAAAGAAGCTATTGCTCACGTTTTCTTTGCTTTTGTAGATGCAGGAGATTATACATTAATTCCTGACCCAGGATATCCTGTTTATAAAACAGCAACAATTTTTGCAGGTGGAAATCCTTATTCAATGCCTCTTTTAGAAGAAAATAACTTTTTACCAGATTTTGATAAAATTCCAGAAGATATTGCAAAAAAATCAAAAATTATGTTTTTGAATTATCCAAACAACCCAACAGGTGCTGTTTGTGATTTAGATTTCTTTAAAAAAGCAGTAGATTTTTGTAAAAAATATGATATTTTACTTTGTCATGACCAAGCATATTGCGAAATGACTTATGATGGTTATAAAGCTCATTCTATTTTTGAAGTAGAAGGTGCAAAAGATATCGCAATAGAATTTTTCTCTCATTCAAAATCATATAATATGACAGGATGGAGAGTTGGTTTTGTTTGCGGTAATGAAAAATATTTAAAAGCATTAGGAACAATAAAAAGTAATATAGATAGTGGTACATTTAAGGCTATTCAACAAGCAGCAGCAGTTGCTTTTGACGCTCCAAAAGAACAAATAGAAAATTTAACAAAAATGTATCAAGAACGTAGAGATGTAATGGAAGCAGGTTTGAGAGAACTTGGTTGGAATATTAAAACTTCAAAAGCTACTTTTTACTTGTGGTTAAAAGTTCCTCAAGGTTTCACTTCAGAAGAATTTGCAACAATATTGTTAGAAAAAGCAGGTATTGTTGTTCCTCCTGGAAATGGTTATGGTAAATATGGTGAAGGCTATTTCAGAATTGCTTTAACTCAAGAAGTTCCAACTTTGAAAAAAGCAATTGAAAGAATGAAAAATGCTGGTATATCTTACAACATGACTAAATAAAAAAGGAAAAATAAAAATGGAAAATATGATTTTTAAAAGAACAAGCGTAAGAAATTATACTTCTGAAAAAATAACAAACGAAGAAATCGAATTGTTAATGAAAGCAGCAATGGCAGCTCCTTCAGGTTGTAATGCTCAACCTTGGGAATTTATCGTTGTTCAAAAAAGAGAAATACTTGATAAAATTATGCAAGTACATCCATTTTCAACAATGTTAAAAGAAGCACCTTTGGCAATTGTTGTTTGTTCAAATAATGATAAAAGACCTCAATTTGTTCCGCATGTTCAACTTTGGCCTCAAGATTGTTCAGCTGCAACAGAAAATATTCTTTTACAAGCTGCTGAAATGGGTTTAGGTGGTGTTTGGTTAGGTGTTCATCCTAGATATGAACTTCAAAAACCACTTTCAGAAGTTTTGAATTTGCCAAATAATATTATTCCATTTTCAATAATTTCTATTGGTCATCCAAAAGGAGATGTAAAACCAAAAGATAAATTTGATAAAACAAAAATACACTATGATACTTGGGAGGAAAAATAAATAATGACAAAAGTTGTTGTTATTACAGGAGCTACATCAGGACTTGGAAAATTATTAGCTGTTTATTATGCAAATCAAAATTGCCAAGTTTTTGCAGGTTATAGAAATGTAACTTTAAAAAAAGATTTAGCAGCAATTTCTGAAAATATAATTCCTTTTAGAATAGATATGTCTAAAAAATGGACTGTTCAAGAGGCAATTAAATTTATTAATACAAATACAGATCATGTTGATACATTGATAAACGCAGCAGGTTGTGTTGTTGCAGGTCCAATGGAATGTATAAATGTTGATAAAATAAGAGAACAATTTGAAGTAAATACTTTTTCACACGTAGAATTTACTCAAGGTTT
>JAKSUT010000148.1 GCA_024408705.1 bacterium
CTTTTGCATTCTTTGTCAAATTCACAGTATGTTCTCTTACAAAAAGTTCCCACACCGCATCTCCAATATATGCACAGCTTTTTAAATTCAATTCTTCCATATTGTAAATTTATCACAAATGCTGATTTTATTCTATTGATTTAAGCAAATTTTAGAATTAAAATACAAAAAAAGGAGTGTTATATGAAAAATAAATTATTTATCAGCATTTTGTGTCTTGCAATTTTCCAAACTACATCTTTCGCAACTTGCCCTCTAAAAAATGACAAAAAACCAATTGAATGCAAAAAAATACAAAAACCTCAAATGATTCCAACTCACCTTGGAAAACAATTTGAAACATACAGAAAATTAGAACGTACAAAAATGTATGACGCACTTAATCTAACCATAGAACAAAGAGACAAAGCTATTGAACTTGATGCAATCGCTCTTGAAAAATGCAAAACAGCGGCAAGAAAACTTGGAAAAACTCAACTTAAACTTGATTTTCTAAAAGCAAATAACGCATGCCAAGCAAAAATAGCTTTGCAAGAACGTGCCGTTAGAAGAGCAAAAACTAATTGCCACAAGCAACTAATCAAAGCAAGAAACGACTTCGCAAAAATACTTAACGACGCACAAAAAGAAAAATATGAAAAAATTCTACAAATAAAAAGAGAAGAAAGAATCAAACATTTCATAGAACAACAACAACAAAAATTCAAACATTTTGAACAATTACCACACGCACAATATCCACCTGTTCCACCAATGTTTGACACCGAAGGAAGAATTATTCATCCACAAAAATAAATTTTAAGAGTAAAGGGCGATTTTTATGAAATAAAAATCGCCCTTCTTTCACCTGCTCAATTTAACAAATATTTTCTCAAACTCTTTTTAAGTTTTATCAACAACATGCACTATTTTTTTACAAAACTTTAGGCAAATTTTATATTTTCTGATATTATATATATTATGAATATTCTTAAGACTTTTGAAATATTTTTAAGAGAACCTCTTAGCGTATTAAAGGAAAGTTTCGTGCAAATCGTAAACATTTCCTCACCTTATATTGAAAACAGTTCTGTTACTGCAAGTTTGATGGATAACAAAACTCAAATTACAGTAGTAAACAGCGACAAAATGTACAACTTGCTTAAAACAGTTCAAAATAAGAAAATGAAAAGAGCTGCAAGAGCATTACAACTACAACCAACAAATCACAGAAAAGTTGTCTTTGGACAACTTACAATGCATTCATAAAAAAATGAAACAACTAAACGGCAAATTTTTAATAAGCGCAGAAAAACTCTCACAATGTCCAAATTATACGCTTTGTGAGTATCCTTTGTTGGGACGTTCTAACGTTGGAAAATCATCATTTATAAATGCCATTTCAAACAACAACAAACTTGCAAAAACATCAAACACCCCAGGAAAAACACGTTTGATTAACTTTTTTGATTTTGCTGGTAAATTTACTATTGCAGATTTACCAGGGTACGGCTATGCAAAAGTTTCAAAAGAAGCACAAAACAAATGGCAAAAATATTTAGAAGAATACTTGCTTAAAAGAGAACAAATAACTTCTCTTGTTCAATTTATTGATGGCAGACATGATATTCAAAAAAACGATTATCAAATGCGTGAATGGGTACTTGCATACAATTTGCCTATTTTCACAATAGTAACCAAAATCGATTTGATTTCAAAAAATGATATTCAAAAAAGAATGGCACATGTAAGAAAAGAATTTGGTGGCGAAGTTTTTCCATTCAGCACCAACAACAGACAATATTTTGAGGAGGTTATAAATCACTTTTTATTACTAACTCAACAAAGTAAAGAACAATATGAGTAAGATACTAAAACAATATTCACATACAAAATATCAACTGATAAGAAAAATCACTTATGGTTTTATCAGTATCATTACTATAGTCGGTTTTGTCGCAATCATTGGTTATTTTTATTACATAAACAACACAATAAAAAATTCAGAAGGTTATAAAGCAGATACAGGTGCTCAAGTTACATCTCAAATATTAAAAGACGTACCACTTGAAAACTATTTAAAAAACGGAAAAGACGACAAATACACAGACTACGAAAAAGCTATAACAAAAGTTTGTCAGGACTTCAAACTTAGATACATCTACGTTTATATTCCTGATTTAAAAAACAATGAAGTACAAGTTGTATTCTATGTTTCAGACAAAGGTCCGACTGTTCCGAACAGAAAACTTGGAACTGTTGTAAACTGGACTCTTTCAGACGTTGAAAAAGATGCGTTTTTAAAAGGTAAACACGACAAATTCCTTGAAATGAATAATGCATTAGGACATACAGTAAGCAAATTTGCACCTGTTTATTACAACAACAAGCCAATAGCAATTGTTGGTTCTGACGTTGATTTTTCAATAGTTTACAAAGATATCACCCTAAACTTTGCAAAAGTATTTTCACTTATGGCACTATCACTATTTTTAATCTATGCAATTTTAATTTCATACATCAAACGAATAGTGATTTTCCCTATAACATACATTTCATACAAAATGAACAAATTTTTAAAAAGTGGAACTACTGAAATCGAACCAATTACAATCAATTCCGAAGATGAAATTGCATCTATGGCAGATTCATTCAACGAAATGGTTTCTAAAATAAACACTTACATCAAAAAAATAACAGATATGCAAGACGAAACAATATTTTCTCTTGCAAAACTTGCTCAATCAAGAGATGACGATACAGGAAAACACCTTGAAAGAGTAAAATTATACTGCAAACTTTTATCCGACGAACTTTCTCAAAATTCAGTTTACAAAGACGAATTTTCTCAAGAAAGAATAGAAACACTAATGAAAGCAAGTGCATTACACGACATTGGAAAAGTCGGAATACCTGACAATATATTGCTTAAAAAAGGCAGACTTACAGACGAAGAATACGAAATAATAAAAAAACACACAATAATTGGCAGAGATACATTATCTGAAGTTCATAACCAATTCGGCAATAATTCTTTCATCGAGGTTGGTATGACAATCGCATACTGTCACCACGAACGTTGGGACGGAAAAGGCTACCCTCAAGGTATTTCAGGATTAGACATTCCTCTTGAAGCCAGAATTATGGCGCTTGCAGATGTTTATGACGCAATCAGTTCAAAAAGAGTTTACAAAGATGCATTTCCTCAAGAAAAATGTATTCAAATTATAAAAGAAGGACGCGGAACTCAGTTTGACCCTGTGATTGTAGATGCATTCTTGGCAATTCAAGACAAATTTTTAGAAGCAAGATTAGAATTTGAAAAAGAAGTTTCATCTGTTTAGAGGATTTATATACTTTTAAAAAATAGTAATATATGATTGGGATATTTCTTTAAATTCAAGGAGGAAGTATGGTAGCTTCAACTGCGAAAGTAGAAATCATAGAAGAAGATTTTCTACCACAGACACAAGGAATTTCAGATTCAATCACACAAAACTGGACAGAACAAGCG
>JAKSUT010000149.1 GCA_024408705.1 bacterium
CGGCATAATTCCATTTGCTTTTAGGCGCACAAATTTTTTTCATATTTCAATAATACAAAAAAACCGGCAAAAAAGCAGCGCAGTTTGCCGGTTTCGTACGCCAAGTAATAGTTAGAGACAAAGCAAACAGCAAAATCAAGTCATGCTGAACTTGGTTCAGCATCCGATTTGTTATCAAAACCAGATTCCGAAACAAGTTCGGAATGACAGTTTGTCCGGTTAGGAATGACAAAACTTAAAAACCCGGCATTTGATCTGCAAAATATTTTCTTCCTTCTATTAAAAAGCTTTTTTGGGAAAAATTTTGCCATTAAAAAAGCCAAGGTTGAGGCCTTGGCTTAATGTGTCATATTATTTTTTCAAATATCATAGTAGCTTGTATTTTGTCGCCTCCAAAGAATCCTTTGGAATCAGAAGATGTGGTTGAATTTGTGTGTAGTCTATACCCTTTGATAGCTTGTTCGTTAATAGTTCTTTGAAGGTTTGTAAGGCTTGATACACCAGAACCGGTGCCTAAAAATTTTTCTGTTAACACAACCTGAAGAACTACGTACATATCGTTTTTTCTGCCTTGTGCTGCAATAGCACCTGCATCAAATCCAAATCCCGCCATTAAAAAACTCCTGTTTGTGGTTTACTTTTTTACGGATATGCAAAAATAATTTACTACCAATAATATCCATGCGGTGCAGCATCATACAAGATTTTGTATGTTGAATAATAATTATTTTTTATAGTTGAATTACAATATTCATATGGGTATGAACCATCGTATTTTTCTGCTTTGTTTGCGCCGTTATTTAGTAATACTTTTATTACACTGTCATTTTGGTTTTTATAACAAGCTGCAAATAAAGGAGATACTCCGTCTTCATCTTTTGCGTTTACTTTTGCACCATTTCTTATAAGTAGTTCTACAATATCTTTTGAGGGATATGATTTGTAGCATTGTGCTAATAAAGGAGTTCGGCTTTTTTGAGATGAACAGATTGTATTAACATCAGCATTTTTACTTATAAGAATTTTTACTGCTTCGTAATTATTATTTTCACAGGCAGCATATAAAAGAGTTCTTCCTTCTTTATCTTTTTGAAAAACATCAATAAATTTACCATTCAAAAATAATCGTAGCAGGTCTTTGTCTTTACAATTTGTTAAAATCCGTGTTTGTTCAGTTATTTCCATTTCACTAACGTGTGGTAGTAAATATTCTGCGGCTTTTTTTGATTCGAATCGAATTGCATTAAAAAACTGGTCGTTAAAGTCGTTTTCTGTTTTTGAATTTAACAGTTCCAGCTTTTTTACATTGTCAAATGCAATTAAAATTGTTTTGCCCAAACTATAGTCTGAATCAAAAGATTTTATAGATGTAATTAAGTCTTCAAAATTTTCATCAGAAGAAAAGCATGCTGTCCAAAGTGCATTTGTTTTTGTATCTTCACTTGCATATTTTAAAAGAACTTTTAAATGGTGATTCTTCCCCTCTTCTCTTAAAGGGTTCAACTGCTTTAGTTGCTGCAAATTAGAAAAATCAGAAAAGAAGTCTTCTGCTTTTTTGTTCCATTTAAATGATGGAGTATTAAGTAGAGCCCAATCTAATGCATGCCAAGTATAATTATCAGTTGCAGCAACATCTGCACCAAGTTTACACAAACGTTCTGTTATGTCTGCATTTCTGTTGCAGCGTACAGCCCAAATTAGCGGCGAATAGCCGTCTTTATGTCTTTTATCGTTAATGTCTGCACCATTATTTTTAAGAACATCAATTACATTCGGATTTGAGTTATACATTGCAGCCCACATAATCGGGGGTGTTCCAAATTGGTTCTGTTCATCAATATTACCGCCTTGCTTGCACAAAAAATCAATAATTGATGTATTGGGATTTGTCATGCAGGAAATGCTTAAAAGGCTTGTTGGGTATTGAATTGTAATGGTGTCGTTAATATTTGCACCTGCGTTTTTTAATTCAGAAAGAACAGTTACATCATTTGCAAATAACGCAGCGTAAACAAAGACAGGTCTTTCTGACCTGTCTTTAAGTTGAACGTTTGCACCTTTTTTTAACAGGTAACTTACAGCTTTTGTGTTTGATTTTACGTCAGGAACACTATCTAATGCAGCATACAATTCTTCATCGTTATCATTAATAAGTGCAATCCTGAATTTAGAAAGACTTTCTGCATACGCAGAAGGGTTTCCGCCTAAAACTGCATAAAACAAAGGCGAATAACCTTCCGAGTCAAGTTCGTTTACGGATTGTCCCTTTTTTATGAATTTTTCAATTTCAGAAACTTTTCCGTATGCACATGCTTTATAAAAGTCATTAGAAAATTCATCTGCTTTTATTGCTGTATTATAGTTTTTTGTTGCAGCCTGACTATTGGGCATTTTTAATGCGTTCTGCATGTTCTTTGTACAAGAAACAGCAAAAAAACTTAATGCTAATAATGATAGAATGTATGCCTTTTTCATTTTTATGTTATTCCTGTTCTGCTTCTGCTGTTGATTCTACTGTTGCTGTTTTCTGTTCTTGTTCTTTATTTTTTTCATTCAGGGTTGAAGTTCTTTCTTCGTTTTCTTCGTCTGTTTCTGCATCTACAGTTTTGCTAATTTCTTTAAAATACATTGCAGATACAACTTCGTGATATCCAACAGCAAAAATAAGGCCTAATCCGCAGGTAACAATTCCTATAATGAACCAGCCAAGGAAGCTTAAATCAAGGTTAAATAAAATACCTCTGTTTCCGATTGTGTATTTTTTAGAAATTTCAATAGCTTCTCCGGCTGTAATATCTTCTTTTGTAGCTAAAACATATCTTGAATAACTGAATTTATAATGAGCCATAACGCCAGGAACAATGAGGAGTAATGCCCATAAAAGGGTAAATAAATAGATTTCTACACCACAGATAGCATATTCAATAAAATATCTTGCTTTAGAAATTGGCTTAAAAATTGCATTTATTTTAATTTTTTCATTATTTACAATCATTAAAGGTATAGTTGCTAAACATACATAATATGGAAAAATCAGAGCTGCAAAAATTATAGATCTAAAAAACATGTAAATGCCCCAGCAAATCCACTCAACATCCAGTGTAATGAATGTTAAAGGCAATGTAATTTGTGTCCAGTTTTGGGTGTAAATAAAATTTGTTAAAACTTTTTCTAAAGGATTGGGAATAAAGAAAACAAAACTAGCAAGAGCAATTGTTATAAGCAGAAAACATAAATTACATAAACACAGTATCCATGTCTTTCCGTCTAGCATTTTTTTTGCTTCTTTTTTGAATTTTATTCTGTCAATTGTTACATCCATTTAGGACTCCTTGGTAATATAGTTTTTAATAGCTTGAAATTCGGTATTTATTTACGCCTTATGTACTTGGCGTAATACGAAAATCGCTATTAGTTTGTTAATTCACATTATCAGATAATTGTTGTTAGGTCAAACCGACAGTAGTGTTTTATATACTATTGG
>JAKSUT010000015.1 GCA_024408705.1 bacterium
TAAAAATTTCTGCTGTTTTTGGAATATTACCAAAAGAAACAACTTTTATATAATTTTGACCTTGCTCAAAATTAATACCATTATTTTTTACAGCGTTTGATTTTATGAGCATGTCGCCCTGATTATTTAATGGGATAGTATTATAATTTTGAACTTTGTTATTTTGTTGTTTAGAAACAACACTACCAAAAGTTAAACCAGCAATTTTTGATACTTGCATAATCACACCCACTTTTCAATTTATAAACACTACACACATGTGAAAACTCCAAAAAATATTATTTGCTAATTTTTACATGGTTTTGTTACAAAAATTATTAAATTTTTATATTTCTAATACACTTAAATGATAAATTTATATGTGATTTTTTATATAATGTAACAAATCATTAAACAAATAACAAAAAAATTCTTGCTTGTTTTTTTACAATAAGGGTATAATTTATATCATGATTGCATAGAGAAAAAACAAATTAGAAGTGAAGGGTAAAAATGGAAAAAGAAAACAATTATTTATTACTAGATAAAACAAAATTACGCAAGCTTTCAAGAAAAGATATTTCAATAGCATTGCCTGAATTAAAAAATATTTTTGACTCAAAATCAAATGTTATTGCAAACTGGCTTATATCTTGGATTGAACAAGATTTTAGCTGCGGAAAAATCAAAGAAACAGACCTTTTGCCTAAAAAAGAAGAATTAGCTTACCTTTTAGGTGTTAGTGTAGGTACAATTCAAAACGCATTAAGAAACATTGAAGATAAGGGTTATGTTGAATCAAAACAACGTATCGGAACAATGGTTAGAAACTGGAAATGCAAAACTTCAAATATCAGAAAACTTACTTCAAAAAAAGATATTTGCGTTAATGCAATAAAACAATACATCATTTCAAACAGTTTGCCTATTGGCTACAAAATGCCGTCTTCAAGAGTTTTATCAGGTTTAATCGGAATTTCCCCAAACACAACAAGATTAGCACTTGAAACTCTTTGTTTGCAAAACATTTTAGAGCATGACAAAACAAATCCTAAAGAATTTTATTTAACTATAAAAAACAATGATTTTTCTTTAGAAGAAAGTTCATCAACTTCTATTGAAAACATAACTCTTGTTCAAAAAATCACAAAGGATTTAGAAAAATATATTAGCAAAAACCTAAAAATTGGCGACAAATTCCCTGCACATGAAGAACTTTCAAAAGAATTTAAAGTAAGTATAAAAACAATTCATGATGCACAAAAAGCATTAATTAAAAAAGGAATAATTATTGCACACAGAGGTAGATATGGAACAACAGTAATAAAAATGCCAAATTCAATTAATCTTCAAAAGAAAGAAGATTTAATATTTGCACCGGCAAAAGATGCTGCTTTTTACTGTTATGAAAAAACTCAAAATCAACTTAAAAATATTATTGCAAATGATTATCCAATCGGTTCAAAATTACCTTCAATTGATGCATTATCAAAACTTATGGATTTAAGTCCAAACACAGTAAGAAAAGCATTAAACAATCTTGCAGAAGAAGGTTATTTAAGATTTGAAAGAGGAAGATATGGCGGAACATTCGTTATCGACACCCCTGACACTTCTGCACAAACTTTCAAATGGCTTGCCGTTAATCCAAAATACGTTGAAGTTTATCAATAATAAATAATAAAAATACGATAAGAAAGCACATTTAAAATGTGCTTTTTTATTTTATCTACATTAAATAGACGATTTGAAAGAATTTAGCTTGTGATACCTTAAATGTGTTGAGTTATTTAATAACAAAGTAAAAGGAAGGCATTACATGCAAATAAATAAAATTTCACAAAAAGTATTTACTCCAAGAGCAAAAACTACACAAAATCATACAAATCCTTTTGGTGTAAGCTTTAAAGGCAACATTATAACAGCAGATGTTTTTGAAAGCGCTAAAAAAGTAGGCTTGAGAGAAAAAATTTCTGAAAAAATCACACAAAAAGGAAGATTAGCTTTTAATACGGTTCTAGGTTCTATAAATTCTTTAAACCAAAAAATTTCAGGCAGATTTGACTCTGTTATTTCTTTTGGAAGAAGAATGAGAGAAGGAATGAGAAACGTAACTGAATTTTTAAATGAATCAAAACTTGTTTTCAACTTTGATTCTTCAGAAAGATTTTTCAGAATGGATTTAGCAAATAATAATTATAGTGTAAAAAATCTTGTAAAAAGAGATGTTACTGATTTAAGAACTGAAATGATTAATTTAATTGAATCAAGAGGAATAATCAATGGATAATAACGAAAAACTTGCAAATGTAATAGATGCACTATCAAAGCACGAAGACAACTCAGCAGTCGCTGTTTTAGAAGAAATAGGAACAAATTGCGCTGACTCAGAAGTTAGAATGCTTACAGCAAAAGCTCTTGTTGAAAGAAATTCAAAAGACTCTTTATCTGTTATTATTTCAAGAGACGGAAAAGGTATCAATGACCTTGATACAACAGTTGCTATGGGAACAATAAACAATCTTATTGCTTTAGAAAATAAAGATTTAGCACTTGAAATACTTTCTGAAACAGAAAAAAATTGCGAAATTGAATCAGTAAAAGATAACGCTCGTTCAGTAAAAGCATTACTTGAACTTTCTTAAAAATTATTTTATTTTTATGACATAATAATAAAAAATTATGTAGTTTATTTTTAGGAAATTTGTTATTTATGAAAAAAAATTTATTAATTATCGCATGCACTGTCGTACTCATAATTGTAGTTGAAAGACTTATTTCACTAACTGGAGTTTTTCAATCATTAGAACTTATGACTTATGATGCCAGAACAAAAATTGCATTGGACAATGGTCCTTTTAGCAATTTCTTTAAACCTGCCGATAAAGATATTGTTCTTGTGTCAATTGATGATTATTCAAGAAAAGAACTTGCAAAACATCCTCAACTAGGACTTGGCTCTTTTCCTTGGCAAAGAGGAGTTTGGGCAGACGTTGTTGATTTTATAGAACAAGGCAAACCAAAAGCAATTCTTTTCGATATTATCTTCAACGAACTAAACGAAAACCCTGCAAATGACAGAAAACTTGCCAATGAAATTGGAAAATATAACAATATTGTTCTTGCAACTTCACTAAATGACCCTGAATATTTAGTAAGAAAACTAAAAGATAAATCTCAAATTCAAAATAGCAACTACATGCCTACAAAAAAATCTTTAGATATATACATTGAAGATGACAATTTGGACGATGCAATAACATATTATTCACATGCTCCAATCCATTCTATTTATACAAGAAACGCAACAATGGCGGTTGTAAATAAAGTTGTTGGAACTGACTCTGTAATCAGAAACACTCAACCAGTTTTCAAATTGATGAAAAATGGTGAAGTATTCTACATTCCATCACTTTCTTTTGCAGGATTTTTAAAAGTCGTTGGTGAAGACGGAAAAATAACTATAAAAAATAATAATCTGTATTACAAAGACAGAGTTATTCCAGTAAACAACAATGGTGAGGCAACTATTGGCTGGCATGGAACAGGAAAAAATTACAGATATATTCCTATCTCAAAAATATTTTTAAGCAAAGCTGGAATACGTAAAAATACCATAAAACCAAATGTTTTTAAAGATAAAATTGTCGTTATCGGTCGTACAGAAGCAGGAACAGATATTCACACAAGTGCCGTAAATCCAGCTTTTGCAGGTCCAGAAGCTAATGCAGTTGCTCTTGATAATTTTATTAATGATTCAAAAATAAACACAAAAGGAACAAGAAAATTCATCACAAGATTAAATCCAATAACTTCTTTTGCAATTGGAGCATTAGGTTGTATCATCCTTGTTTATATTGGTTTTATTTGTAAAAACGCAACATACAGTTTTTTAAACTCTGCATGTTTTCTTATTTTATACATTTTAGTATGTATATTAGCCTTTACAGCACCAAACATAAGACTTTGGATTCCATTAGCAACTCCATTATATTATTTCATAATAACTGCGATTTTAGTTTTCACATATAGATTTCAAAAAGAACTTACTAAAAAAGCAACAATTATGAACATGTTTGGAAAATTTGTTTCACCAAAAGTTCTAACTCAATTAATGAAAAATCAAGATAACCTTGAATTAAAAAGTTCTAAAAAGCGCATAACAGTAATGTTTTGCGACGTTAAAAACTTTACTACATTATCAGAAAAATCAAATCCAGAACAATTAGTTTCAAACTTAAACGAATTACTTGATGTAATAGTTAATGTTATTTTTGAAAACAACGGAACAGTTGATAAATTTATCGGCGATTGCGTTATGGCATATTGGGGCGACCCATTCGCTTCAGAAGATGATGCTTATATGGCAGTAAAAACAGCTTTAGACATCAAAAAAAGAGTTGGCGAACTTGCCGTTAAAAACGCAAAAGAAGGAAAAATTATTTTTGATGTAAAAATTGGTATCAACACAGGTGATGCTCTTTTAGGACTATCAGGTTCTCAAAAAATAATGAGCTACACAGCAATGGGTGATGCTGTAAACGTATCTTCAAGACTTGAATCTAACTGCAACAAAGTTGGCAAAGATATTCTTATTTCAAAATCAACTTACGAAGATGCAAAAGATAAAATTGTTGTACTTGAGGCAGGAAGAATTAGTGTCAAAGGTAGAAACGAAGAAATAGATATCTACGAACCTATTGGCATTAAAGAAGAAATTAAAAACGAAAATGAATAACTTTGATTACATTCTTCTTGAAAACTTTTTAAAAGAAAACATTGATTTTCTTAAAAATTCAAGAATACAAAAAATTCAACAACCAACAAGAACAGAACTTATTTTTTCTGTCAGAAATCTTGGCGAAACAAGAAAATTTTACATAAACATCAACCCAAACATGTTTCACATTTGCTTCATGTCAAAAGAAAATGAAGAAAAAAGATTTATTAAAATTCCTCAAAAACCACCTATGTTTTGCATGTTACTAAGAAAATATTTAGAAAGTTCGCTAATTGCAAAAATAGTTCAGCCACAAGGTGAAAGAATTTTAGAATTTTATTTTGAAACTTATGACGAAACAGATGAAAAAATCTATCTTTGTTTAGCAATAGAATTAATGGGAAAACACTCAAATATCATATTATACAACTACGATACAAATATGATAATCGGTTGTGCGCACAATGTTGGAGCAGATAAAAGTAGAGAAAGAGAACTTTTTGGAGGCTTACCATATTGCTACCCGCCAAAAGCTCAAAAGAAAGATTTCAAAGGACTTTCAAGCATATTTAAAGCAACAGACATAAATTCACAAATTGACGATTATTTCGCAAATCTTCAATACGAAAAAACTATTAAAAATTTAAAATCAAAAATTTTTCAAATAACAAACCAAAAACAAAAACACATTACACAAACAATTTCTAAAATTAAACGACAAATAAACCCAAAAGAAAAAACTGAAAATTACAGAAAACTGGGTGATTTGATAATGAGTAACCTTTACAACAATGAAGATTACTCAAAAAATATTGAAATTTTTGACTACGAAGCAAATCAAACAATAAAAATAAATCTTGATGAAACAAAAACTTTAAAAGAAAATGCTAACCGCTACTACAAACTTTATACAAAAGGAAAAACAGCGCTTGAAAAAACAACACAAATGATACAAGAACTAGAACTTGAAAAAACAAATATTGAACAAATTTTATACTCAATAGAAGAATGTAACACCTACGACAAACTAAAAGAAATTGAAGAAGAAATTTTGCCAAACCAAAAAACAGAAAAAATAAAACCTTCAAAAATAGATGAACAAATAATTGATAATTTTAAAATATACATAGGCAAAAATAATAAACAAAATGATTATATAGTATCGAAATTAGCACGTCCAAACGATTTATGGTTTCATATCCATAATTGCGCAGGCTCTCACATACTTTTGCGACTTGAAGCAGGACAAAAAGAAAACGATAAAATTATTTTTGAATGTGCAAAACTTGCCAAAAAACATTCAATTGCAAAAAATTCTTCTAAAGTTGGAATAATTTACACAAAAGCAAAAAACCTTAAAAAGCCGCCAAAAGCTAATCTTGGCTATGTTATTTATCAAAACGAACAAGAAATTATAATTGATTAGTTATTTTTAAAATATTCATCAATCAATTTTTCAATTTTTAATGATGATTTGCCATCGCCGTATGGATTTAAAGCCTTATTTCTTGTTTCTGCTTTTGATTTAGAAAGAACTTTTTCACATTCATCAATAATCTTGTCATAATCTGCGCCAACAAGTTTTGAAACACCTGCTTCAACACCTTCTTGTCGTTCTGTTTCATAACGCATTACAAGAGTTGGACAACCAAATGATGGTGCTTCTTCTTGTATTCCGCCAGAATCAGTAAGCACAAGTTTTGCCATTTTCATTAAATATACCAAATTTGGATAATCTAATGGTGACATCAAATGAACATTTGAATATTTTTCTAAAGCTGCATAAACTTTATTTTTTACATTAGGATTTGGATGAACAGGCAACACAAATGTGTGATCTGAATATTTTTCAACCAAATCAGAAATAGCTTTTAATATTCTATCTATTCTTTCACCATGATTTTCACGTCTATGAACAGTTATCAACACAAGTTTTTCTTCATCAATATCAAAATCAAAAAAGGCTTTTGCATTGTTCATTGTTTCATCTGACAAACAGAATAAAGCATCAATTACAGTATTTCCTGTAACATGGATTTTTTCTTCTTCAATATTTTCTTTCAATAAAGCATTTTTATTTGCTTCTGTCGGTGCAAAATGTAATTGTGCAACACGAGAAGTCATTTGACGCATAACTTCTTCAGGAAAAGGTTCAAAAATATCATAAGAACGCAAACCTGCTTCTACATGGAAAACAGGGACTTTATGATAAAAGCTAACCAATGCACTTGTTAAAACTGTCATTGTATCGCCTTGAACTATTGTTGCATCAATCTTTTGCTCTTGATAAATCTTATCTAAAGAATTTAAAATACGAGATTGAACACTTGCAAGAGTTTGATTTTCGCGCATACAATCCAAATTTTCATCTGCTTTCAAACCAAAATATGATAATGTTTGATTAGAAAGTTCTTTTTGTTGTTCCGTATTACAAACAATTACGTTATATTTTTGCGGATATTTTCTCAACTCAAGAATTACGGGAGCTAATTTAATAACTTCCGGTCTTGTCCCAAATGCAACTAATATATTTTTCTTTTCCATAGCTTGTATTATATAACAAATTTTTTAATTATTCATTAAATAAATAATCAATAATTTCTACTGACGCATAATTTTTCATATAATCTTCTTCAACCTCATTTTTCCACGCAGAAAAACCACAAGTTTTTGGCAAAAAAGCAATCGGATTATCTGGAAAATCTCTACAAATTTGAGGTCTGTTTTCATAATCAGGACATCTGTTGTTTTGTGTTACTTTTGGACAGTGATAAAAATAAACATTTTTATTCTCATTTTGGCTTTCTAAAAGTTCGATATATTCAGGAAAAATCTTTTTAGCTTCTGATATATCCTTATAAGGAACAAAAATAGAAATAAATTGAGTTGCAAAATTATCACCATTTTTTGCTTTAGTTTTCAATTCGTCATAAGAAAATTCAGAAATTGCAAGCCTGCAACAAGCACCACAACCAACGCAAGAATACCTGTTTCGCTTTTCAAATATTTCACGCTGTTTTACTTCCATATCTTCTAAAATAGAATTTACGTCTGATTTTTTAACTTTACTTGAAATATATTCTGCTTGCTCTTGAAAGATTTTTTCATATTTATCTTTCATACTTATTAAATTTTTTTCTAATTCGTCCATAAAAATATATTATCATGGCAAAAAATATTTTAATAGACGAAATAAAATTAGCTTTCTTGGTAATGTTTTTTGTAAAATTAATCCTTATCCTAATTTTAAAAGGAGGAATTTATGACAAAAAAATTAGAAATTTACCAATGCCCAAATTGTGGAAACACAATTGAAGTTGTATTAGAAGGCATAGGAGAACTTGTATGTTGCGGACAAAAAATGACCTTACTTACTCCAAAAACAATAGAAAACAAAGAAAACCAAGAAAAACATCTTCCTTATTTTGAAAAAACAGAAAATGAATTTCTCATAAAAATTGGAGAAACTGAACACCCAATGGAAGAAGAACACTATATTCAATTTATAGAAGCAATTTCAAAAGATAAAAAATATATTAAACGAAAATATTTAAACCCAAAAGAAGAACCTGTATTAAAACTCCAATGTCTTGATAAAGGTGATTTAAGTGCGATTGAATATTGTAATGTCCATGGTCTTTGGGAAAACAAATTTAGTTCATAATACAAAATAAGGCGATAGCTTATGCTATCGCCTTTCCTTTTACTTATTTTCCTACATCTTTATATAAATTTTACTTTACACATACCTATTTCTATTGATAATAAAAATATAAAAGGAATTAGATAGTGGATAAAAAACAAAAAATTCAAGCAATTTCAATCGCAGTCATAGGAATATTATACTTTTTTGCAAACATGCAACGTGTTGCAATCCCCGGAGCAATTTTTGACACCTTACAAATGGATTTTAACGCAAATGCAGCACAAATCACTGCTCTTGGTGCGATATTAATGTATATCTATGCTATTTTTCAATTATTTCTTGGATTTTGGGTAGATAAATTTGGTGGCAAAAAAATAATAAAAATCGGCTCTATTATGTTTTTTATAGGCTCATTTTTATTTGCTTTTGCACGTAATCTTCCATTTTTATATTTAAGCAGAACACTTGTAGCAATTGGCGTTTCTTCTTATTATTTAAGTTTAATCAGCGAACTTAAAGAAAACGTTGCTCAAAGAAATTATGCACTTGTTTTGTCTATTGTGCTTTGTGTAGGCTATTTAGGCGGAATTTTTGCAAATGCGCCTTTTGTCGTTTTAGTTAATAAATATGGTTGGAGAGAAGTTTTATTTTCCATTGCAATTCTTACAGGAATCTTTTCTTTGATTTATTTCTTTATTGCAAAAGATAATAAAAAGAAAAAACAATCAAACTCTAAAAAAGAAAAATTTAAACTTTTCAAAACAGTTTTGAAAAATCATACAAACTTGAAAACTATCACTTATGCAAGTGCGATTTACGGAAGTTTTTATGTTCTACAAACTGTTATAGGTAAAAAATTTCTACAAGATTTTTGTCAATTCAGTTCAATCAAAGCTGCGACAGTAATGTCTATAACGGCTACAATGTATGCTATTTCAGGAATATTTCTTGCATTTTTAAGCAAAGAAATTTATCACAGAAAAATTCTTTTTTTAAGAATAGTTAGTTCGCTAAATTGCTTACTTTTTCTTATAATCTGCATATTTTTAATCTTTGATATAAGAACATTCTGGATTGCAGTAATATTTTGTATTCTTGCACTTGGTTCAAGTATTTCATCACTACTTGTACCTTATCTGCAAGACATAAACAAAACAGGAAGTTCAACTGCTATAAGCCTTATGATTTTTTCAATGTACACAATTATAGGTTTTTTAGGAAACATCACAGGATTTTTCTTAAATTTATTTCCATCACAAAAAATCAATGGAATTATAGTTTATAATACAAAATCTTATTTAACTTTATTCATTATGCTTTTTGTATTTGTTTTTATTGCTCTTATCTGTGTATTCAGACTTAAAGAAAGCAAAAAAATTCAAAAACTAATCGGAATTTATGCATCACACGCTTAAAAATATTTATTTTTGTTTGAAAGCAAAAAACTTAAATAGGATATAAGTCACAACAGCAGCCATGCCTGTTGCAAAAAATTGTGAAACAAATACATTTATACTCAAAACACCAACAAATAATTCTAACAACAAAGCATTTACTGCATAACTAACCATCCAACTTGTAAAACATTTAAAATATTCTTTTATAATATTACCTTTTGTGCAAAACACCAAAGTTTTTTGAGTTGTATAAGAAACAAAAGAAGATAAAAGCCATGACAAAACCAAATCAAGTTGATAATGCTCTTTGCCTATAATTAAAGTCATTACAATAAACAAAAAATAAGCAAAAGCGAAATTAAATCCGCCGACAAACAAAAATCTTATTTTGTCAGACAATGAAAACCAAAAATTTATAACTTTATTCTTCATAATATTGATTATAACAAAAAATATCGATTATAAAAAGAAAACCCAACCAGTTTTAGCTAATTGGGTTTTTATTTTAAATATACTCTTAACTTTTTTATTCACCAACGGTTACTGTTTCAGTTACAGTAGCTGTTTTTGTTGATGAAGCTGTGTATTCTGCATAATGAGTTGCTTCTTTTTGAGAAATTGCGCCTTCTGTAATTTCTTTTGTTGGATTATCACCAACTTTTTCAGTAGTTACAGTAGCTTTTGCCGTTGCCACTGCAATTTCTCTTGAATAATATCCACACCAGCCATCTGCAGTTGCAGTATATGATGCTGTTTCTGAAACTGTTGCAGGTTTACCTGTTTCGTTATAAATATCTTGTGCTTTATATGTAGCTAATTTTTTAGCAATTTCACTTGCTTTAGATGTTGCTATATTAATAGCATTTTCATCAGCTCTTTCTTCTGCATACCTTTTTGCTCTTTCTTCTGCAACAACTACAGCTTTAGCATCTGCTTGTTCTTGAGCCATAGCATCTGCTTTAGCTTGCGCTTCTGCTTTTGCTTGTGTATGAGCTGCTTTTTCTGCATTTTCTAATGCAATTTCCATTGGAGTTTTTTGTATTTCAGGTGCTTGAACTCTTGTTGGTTGAACTTGATTTGAAGCACAACTTTGAAGCGCAGGAGTTGCAATTGCTAAACCTGCTGCAAGCGCCATTGCCAATTTTTTACCAGAAACTTTTGCAATATGTTGAGTACCTTCAAAAGCAGGTGCTGCAACATTTTTTGATGCTGTCTTATTTTGTTTAACTGAGGATTGTAAATAACTTCCTAGAGGGTTAATTTTCATAATTTTTTTCTCTTTTCTTTTCTAATACACACTCACTATATATAAAAAAGCAAAAAAAAAAATTTGTCATATTTTATTAAGCAAATTTACAAAACTAAATAAATAAAAAACCCAGATTTAAAAGGGTTTTAAGAGTTTTAAAATTTTTCATTCGACACTAAAACTTGCTAATAAATTTTGCAAGTCTGCTTTAATTTCTTCTTTTGTTTTATTATCGCTATTTTCAACTAATGTACTAATATCTGACTGTATTTCTTCCAATTTATTTTTTATTTCAATATTTTTCAATAATGAAGCGATTTTTTTCGCAATTAATTTCAAATATTCCAACTCATTATCCCAATAAGAAGCAGGTTTGTTACTAAACAAACACAAAGAACATTTCTTTGTACTTGTTGAATCAATTGTTACACCCAAATTTGAACGAATATTTATTTCTTTATAAAATTCTATCAATTTCTTTGGTAAAAAGTTTTCATCAGTTAAATCATAATTTTTCGCGTTTCCACCCGGAGCTTCTTTTTTAATAATTGGCAACCAGAAATTCATAATTTCATAGCCGTATTTTTTTATTCCGAAAAACTCTTTCATATCTGATTTTGAAGTATCAACAAATTGTTTTAACAATCTCAATTGATTATTTGAAAAATCAAATTCAATAACTTTTGCCGTTGGAATATCATACAAACGACAAATTTCATGACAAATAATTGTTAATACATCTTCAGGATTTGAATAATAATCTACACCATAAGTTATTAATTCAATAAATCTCTTTTTAATTTTATCTTTATTCATATCAATTTTCATTTGAATAGAATCAGAAAGATAAATTGCAAGATTTTCTAAAAACTCTAAAATAACGGCTTTTTCTTCAGATGAAACTTCTCTTGTTGCACCTTTTTTCAAATTACTCTTTACACAATTTTCTGCATTATAATAATTACAACAATAAATACTTCCAACCAATTGATTACCGACTAAAACAGGAACAATTGTTGTATCATAACCTTCTCTGCAATTAAACACAATATTTTTATTCAACGGAATAACTTGTTCTAATTGCTTCTTTATACATCTAATACATTCATCACTTTCATCAACAGAGTCAAAAATCCAATCATTTCTAATTGTACTATAAGGGTTGCCAACTATTCCAACAGACATACCTGTTATCTTTTGAAACAAATCCAGATATTGTCTGATGAATCTATCATCAAATTTATCATTTAAGCGATTTGAGGAATAAACCATTGACAACTTTTTCTTTTATAAACTAATAAAACTCCATGTACCATTTTAACACTTTTTGAAGTTTTTTCAAGTTATAACAAGCATTTGAATAAATATTTTTTATTTTTTTTAATAAAAAAGAGTGGCTTTTTGCAAATTGCAAAAAGCCGCTCTTTGTGGGAATTATCATTTCTATTTTGCTTGTACTGGGAATGATTTTTGAGCTTTGTTACATCCTTTTTGTACAGGATATGGGTGTTTGTGATGTTTAGCGAAGTTTTTTCTACCTTCTTTTTTCAATTCGTTAAATTTTACTTTTTGTTCTTCTGTTAAAATTTCTTCGAATTGTTTGTTATTTTTTATTCTAATTTCTCTAATTTGTTTTTTCAAATTTACAATTTCTTTATTAATTTTTTCTAACTTTTGAACTTCTTTTACACCTGCATTTTTATTTTGCATTAACATACGTTTTTGTTCTTGTTTTGAACGAAGTTCATCAATTAAAGGTTTCATTTCTTTATGACCTTGCATTCTTATTTCTTTTGCTTTCACTTTTTGTTCTTCTGTTAAATTCAAAACCTTGTCTAAAGATGGTCTTTGAGCTGGTTTTTTGAAATTTTGTTGTTTTACAGGTGGAACATTTTCTGGTTTTGCTGGAGCTTGAGTTGCTGCAAATGATACTGAAGAAGTTGCAAATAATAGACATATAACAAATAATATTTTTTTCATAATTTTTTTCCTTTCACTTTCAATTAAATTAAATCTTCTAAATCTAAAGCCAATTGCTTTTTTGCATTGTATAGACGGGATTTTATTGTACCTACAGGAACTTTCAATTTTTTTGAAGCCTGTTCATAAGACAAATCATCAATTTCACATAACAAAATCACTTCTTTAAATTTAGGTTTTAAATTTTGTATTGCTTCGTAGATTTTCTTTTGTCTTAACTTTTGTAGCAACTTGAGCTCAGGAGTTGCGTTATTATCTTTTATCGAATTCATTACCTCATCATCTGCAGTTGAGTTTTGGCTTTGTCTTCGTTGTGTAGATTTTAGGTAATCTTTTGACAAGTTTTTTGCTATTGTGCATATCCAAGTTTTAAAATTACCTTGTTCTATATACTTATCAGAATTTTTCCAAACTTTTACATAAACTTCTTGTTCTATATCTTCGTTGTTTTCTTTTGTTATTAATTTTATGATATTTTGGACATTCTGCTTATTTGCATTAATTAGTTCTTTAAAATTCATTCATCCACCTGTATTAATCCATAACTATCAGTTGGAATTCCTAAATCGGACATAGTCAATTCATCTCCATATCTTATGACATCAAATATGCCGTACTGTTCATCCATAACATTTGCAGATATGCCACAAACCATTACCATTAACATTGCACATGCTGCTTTCAAATAGACCAAATTATTTTTCTTAAACTTTGGTTTTACTTCTTTTATCAATGCAGAAACTTTTTGCATTTTTTCATATTCTTTTCTGCAATCTTCGCATTGTTCTATGTGTTCAAGCAACTCTTTCTCATCAGAGAAAGTAAATAGTGCTTCAAATTTTTCACATTTTTCAGACATTTTAATCCTTTTTTTATTTTGTATTTAATCCTTACATCAATATAACGATTTAAAATAAAAAAAGTTCATTTTTTATAAAAACTTATTTTTTAGTCGACATATTTCTTAATCTTCAATGTCTGCATAATAAGCATTATCATCTAATTCTTCCAATGCTTTCATTACACCAAGACGACCTGATTTCAACTGCATATCAGCTAACCAACTTTCAATTGCATAGGTTATTGATATTGTAAATGTTGTCCAAGAAATGCCTGCCACTGCAAGTGCTTTTTTCAAATTTGGAGTCATAAATACGTTTGAAACTTTGTTTTTCTTCAACATTGCAATAAATTCATCTGGATTTTCTTGCAATTCTTTTAATATCGAATTAAATACTTGGTTTAATTCTTCTTTTGGAACATTTTGGCATATTTTTTCTAATCTTGGAAGAACATTTTTAACAGTATCTTTTTCCAAGAAAGATAAACCTAATTTTTTCACCATTTCATCAAATTCTTTATCGGAAGTATTATCAAGAATATTTTTCCACTTCGTTGTAATATCATCTAATGTAGGGTTTTTAATTCCTAATTTTTCAAGATTTGATAAGATTTCTGAAACTTTGACGTCAGGAGCAAATTTTAGTAAAAGTGAAGCTTTATCAAATATTTTTGAAAAACCTTCCAAATCATAATTTATATCTTTTGAAATACTTTCTATAACTTTGTTTGCTTCTTTTATTCTATTTCTTGGAATATCTTTCACATTATTTTTCAATAAAATATCAATAACATCTGCTCTTGTTTCAGCATCTATATTTTTACTAAACAAACTATTTTCAAATTTAGAAAAATCATCTATATATTTTTCAATATCAATATTTATATTCTTTAGACTTTCAAACATCTTCGCATCAATGCCTAAATCGTCTGGAGTTATGTTCATTTTTTTCAATGCTTCTATATTTTTAGTTTTTTTAAGGATATTTTTTATATCATCAAAAGTTTTTATTTGAGCAGATTCATCCATTTTTCTAAAATCTGTACCCAAATCTTTTACATTGTTCAAAATTTTTGTCATTAAATTTTTTGGAGTATCTGTTTTTATATCAATACCTTTTGTAAACTTACCTATTATTTTGTTATCTACATCCATATTTTGAACAACATTTGAAACATTTTCAGAAACATCATTCAAATATTTTTTCACAAACTTACTCTTCATAATATTTGAAGAATCAGCCATAATTTTTGAAACTTTTTCAATAATTTTATTTGGAGATAACTTACCTTTTGCGGCTGCTGATGCTATTGCGACAAATGGAGCAATCATTGCAGCATAACCTGCATAGATAATAATTGGTTGAGCCATTTCACAAGTGGCTTCCATAGATTCAGAATACTCTTGAGATTTATCATCAACATTTTCAAAAGTTACAAACAATTTATTTTGAAGATTTCTTGCTTCTTTCAATTGTTCTTCTGTAACATCTTGTTTTTTCAATTGATTTTTCAATATTTGATTTTCTTTAAATTCAGTTTTTCTATATTTCATATAATCAAAATATTGTTTTATACATGTTGGAACAAAGTTTATTACTTCCTTAACTTTAGATGTCTTTTTAGAAGTATCTTTTACATCAGTTTTTGCCAATTCATCTTTTGTATAACCGATAAAATTCATCGGATCTTTTTCTAATTCACGTTTTGCGGTATAACGACCTGCTCTTGCAGCTTCTTTTTGCATTTTCATACCTAAAAATGCACCAACAATACCTGTTGCAAAACCACCGATAATACCAATTAAAGCTTTAGCACCTTTTGAAGTAGAAGATGCAACTGCTGCACCTTTTTTCAAAGCATTTGATAAACCGTTTTCTTCAATTACTTCTCTAACACTATGTGGGCTTCTTTTTATATTGAATTTTTTATCTTCAACACTAAACATTTCTTTAGCGAAATTGAAAAATGATTTTATTTTCTTAGATTTTGAAACATCTTTACCCATTTTATTTAATTCTTCGTATGCTTGTTTAGCATCATCAGAACCTAAATTTTCAACGGTTTTTGATACAAAATTTTTGATTACTCCTGTTTTTTCCATAATCCAAGAAATAGCAACTCCTACACCTGCGCCAAGCCATGGTGTGCCACCAATAAGAACACCTGAAGCAACTTCCATATTTTCTGAATATTTTTCTGCTTCATTGTTGATTTTTTTAATTGTTCTTTGAATTACTTCTTTATCTTTTTCTGCTTTTTCCAATTCTTCTGAAGATAAATCTCTTTTAACTTTTTTTTCTTCTAAATTGTAATTTTTTCTATCTTCTTTATATGCTTTTTCATCTCTAAACAAATTAATAATACTTGGCAAAAATCCTTGTTTTAATTTTGTTTTTTGCTTTTCTTTTTTCAATTCAGGATTTGCTTCAAGTTCTGCTTTCGCTTTTTCTATTTGTTCTGGAGTATATTGGACAAAATCTTTTTCGTCTTTCAACTCTTCTCTTGCTTGATATCTTGCGACTTTTGAACTTCTTACCTGTATCTTTGCACCAAGAACATTTGCCCCTATAAAAGAAGCAAAAGTTAAAGCCAATGCGCCTATAAAGCCACCTTTTATTTTTTTAGATTCTTTTGCAGTAGCTTTTAAAATTTCTTGTCCAATTTCTTTAGCCTCTGCTTTCAATGCAGAATCTTTTATTTTATCTATCTTAACCTTGTTAGATAATGATTTTATAGAATAATGTTCTTTTCCTTCATTTAATTTATCTAACAAACTTCTTACTTCAGGTCTTTCTCTAAACTCATTTTCTATACTTTTAATCTTTCTCACTGCAGGATCAAAAACTTTTTTTGTAGCAAGTGCAAAAGAGCCAAACAAAACTGCCATTGGAGCTGCTTCAACGGCAGGCATTATAGCAGTTTCAACATTTTCAGAAACACTTTCAGAGTGATTGTCCATTATATCAACAACATCAATAATGGTTTCACCCAAAGCCTGAGCAGCTTTGATTTCTTCTTGTTTATGCTCACGCTTTCTATTTAGCTCTTCCCTTTTTGCATCGGTGTCAGCATTTTGCTGTTCCCAACTTTCAAGTTTTGAACTATTATTTTTAATGTCGTTTAAGGTTTTAAAAAAACCCATTTTTGCACTCCATATCTTTCTCTACATGGCTTAACGACATATATA
>JAKSUT010000150.1 GCA_024408705.1 bacterium
AGTAGTGGCGGAATTGGTAGACGCGTACGTTTGAGGGGCGTATGGGGCGACCCGTGTGAGTTCAAGTCTCACTTACTGCACCATTTGATATCTAGAGAGGCTTTGCCTCTCTTTTTCTTAACTTTACGTGTAATGCACAATTGGCATTATTAAATTGCCAATTACTATAATTTGACATCTAATTTAACATTTGTTAATGTTATACACGAGGTGACTAGTATGAAACCAATTATTGCAATTATGTATGACTTCGATAAAACGTTGTCAAAAAGTGACATGCAAGACTATGGATTTATTCCAGCATTAGACATGAAACCAGCTGAATTCTGGGCTGAAACAGGAAAGTTCCAACAAGCAACTGGAGTTGAGCGTATTTTGTCTTACATGTACACAATGGTTGCCCTTAGTAAGGAAAAAGGCATTAAGCTTACAAAAGAAACCCTTAATGAAATGGGCAAAAATATTCAATACTATAAAGGCGTTGAAACTTGGTTCAAACGTATTAACAAATTTGGAAAAGATTTAGGCGTTAAAGTTGAACACTATATTATTTCTTCAGGAACAAAAGAAATTCTTGAAGGCTGCTCAATAGCAAAATATTTTACTGATATTTTTGGATGTGAATTCTATTTTGATCCAGTTACCAAAGAACCAGTGTGGCCAAAACTATCAATTAACTACACTCAAAAAACTCAATACATTTATCGTATTCGTAAAGGTTCAATGGATCTTAGAGATGATACAACAATTAACACTAAGACTGATAAAATCAGAATTCCATACACAAATATGATTTATATTGGAGATGGAATGACAGATATTCCATGTATGCAACTTGTCCAAAATAACCACGGACATTCAATCTCACTTTATGCAGATAAAGATGAGGCTGCATTAAAGAAACTTCTCGAAGAAAAAAGAACTAACGTTTACATTAAAGCCGATTATTCAGAAGGAAGTGAACTTGAAAAAGTTATCCAATCTATTATTCAATCAGTCGCTAATGAATCTGAACTTGAAAATAAATCTGCCAAATTAGCAAAGAAGTTAGGCATAAAATGGAAAAAATAGCGGCAGTCATTTTGATGGCTGGTTTATCTTCTAGATTTGGTGGCGAAACCAATAAACAACTTTGCCAATTGAAAGGCAAACCAGTTTTTTCATACTCGCTAGATACTTTCGCAACACATAAGAATATTAACCAACTAATTATTGTCGTAAATAAAATTAACCAGGAAATTATAGAAAAATATGCAAAATCTATGGGAATTCCTGCATATTTTATTCTCGGCGGACAAACTAGACAAGAATCAGTTGAACATGCATTAAAAGAAATTTCTCCTGAAACTGATTTGGTTATTATTCATGATGGTGCCCGTCCTCTTGTTGAGGAAAAACAAATTTTAGATGTTGAAAAAGAAGCAAAAAAATATGGTGCATCTTCAACATATATCAAATCTTCGGATACGATTGCAAAAATTGACAAAGATGAAATGGTTGATTGTTTCATTAGTAGAGATGAAATTGTTCAAATACAAACTCCTCAAGCTTTTAAATTTAATTTACTGGTAAAAGCTCATGAAAAAAACTTAGATAAATCCGCTACAGATGATTGTTCATTACTCCTTTCACTAGGAGAAAAAGTGAAACTTGTTCAAGGTAGTAAAAAACTTCACAAAATTACAACAAAAGAAGATTTAATTTACTTAGAAAGCATAATTTAATTATGAAAGAATACAAAATTGGTGAAATTTACGAAGGCACAATAATAAATATACGTGATTTTGGTGCAATTATGATTTTTGATGATGAAAGAAAAGGTCTTCTTCATATATCAGAAATAGCGAATGTCTATATAAGAAACATTCACAAATACTTAAAAATAGGCAAAACCTATCAAGCAAAAGTTATTAGCATAGAAGAAGATGGGTTTTTAAAACTATCTATGTCAAAAATTACAGATGAAGAAAAGAATATTTTTCGTCAAAACGGTATTAAAAAAGAAAAAGTGGATCCAGAATTTGTAGACTACAGTGCATTAAAGGAAAAACTTCCTAAATGGATACAAAATGAAAAGGAGCAAAAAAATGATTAAAATAGATGACACAAATATAGTAGAGAAAATTAATTACAAAAAATACGCTAAAAAAGTAGAGAAAATTAATCAGATAATTGAAACAAAATCAGGTCCAGGAAATGATTATCTTGGCTGGTTAAATAATCCAACAAATACCAAAAAAACTGAACTAGAGGAAATCAAAAAGCATGCAGACTATGTTAGAAAGAATTTTGATATTCTTCTAGTATGTGGTATTGGAGGTTCATATTTAGGAGCTCGTGCTTCTATTGAAGCAATAAATGGTTTACATAAAAACAAAAAACCTGAAATTATTTTTATTGGTCAATCATTTTCTTCGGACTATTTAAATGAGGTTATAGAGTATGTAAAAAACAAAAAATTTGCAATTAATGTTATCTCAAAAAGTGGAACAACAACTGAAACTTCAATCAGTTTTAGAATTTTTAAAAATTTACTTGAAAAAAAAGTTGGAAAAGAAGAGGCAAAAAAAGCTATTTTTGCTACAACAGATAAGGAAAAAGGTTCTCTATTAAAACTCGCAAATCAAGAAGGCTATGTTAAATTTGTTTTACCATCAGACATAGGCGGTAGATTTTCAGTATTTTCTCCGGTTGGTTTATTCCCAATTGCATGTGCCGGAATTGACATTGAAATATTTATAGAGGGCGCAAGAAAAGCTCAAAAAGAATTGACTAGCTCAAATATTGAACAAAATGCTGCTTATAAGTATGCTGTTCTTAGAGATTTCTTTTTGAAGAGGAAATATGCAAACGAATTATTTGTGACATATGAGCCAAGGCTTGTTTCTTTAGGAGAGTGGTTTAAACAATTATTTGGAGAATCAGAAGGAAAAGAACATAGTGGTTTATTCCCTTGTTCCGCAACCTTCTCAACAGACCTTCACTCACTAGGACAATTTATTCAAGAGGGAACACCAGTTTTATTTGAAACCATCCTTAATGTTAAACATCCAAATCATGAAATTTCTATTCCTAAAACTGATGATGATCTCGATGAATTAAATTATTTAGCAGGGAAAAATTTGTCGTTTGTTTCCGAACAAGCATTCAAGGGAACTCTTGAAGCACACTCTACTACAGCAAAGGTTCCTAACATTGTTTTAGAAATTGAAAAGCTTGATGAAGAGCACTTAGGTTATCTATTTTATTTCTTTATGAAAACATGTGCAATGTCTGCATATTTACTTAAAGTAAACCCATTTAATCAGCCAGGTGTTGAAGTTTATAAAAAGAACATGTTCCATCTTCTTGGAAAAAAAGGATATTAATTATTGACTATCTTATATCTTAATGATATATTTATTCAGCACGTTTAGTGTGTAATGTGGATGTTTAGCTCAGTTGGGAGAGCATCGCCTTTACACGGCGGGGGTCAGGA
>JAKSUT010000151.1 GCA_024408705.1 bacterium
GCTACTTTAATTGAAAGCAATATGGAATTGTGTAATACAAGTGCTGAAATCGCACAAAATGTAAACGAAAGCATTAAAAGTGTTAATAGTGATGTAAATTCAATCAATGACTTAGTTCAAGAAATTGCAGCAGCAGTTCATGAAGAACAAGTTGGTGTTGAACAAATTCACGTGGCAGTTTCAAACATTGAAAACGTTGTTCAAACTAACTCATTGGCTGCTTCAGACACTGCAACATCTTCAAGAGATTTGTCAGAACAAACAAGCAGATTTAGCGAACTTGTTTCTGATTTGAGCGGTGTAATTAACGGAAGAAAATAGTTAAACGCTATAAATAATAGAAAAAACAGAGAGGTTTAAGTTTGTAAAACCTCTCTGTTTTTTTGTTTGCTACCTCTTGACTAATATTAATTTTGCGTGATAATTATCGTATGTACAATGTTATCATTTTTATTTAAAGGAGAATGTATGAAAAAATGGTTATTAACTCTAGCTGTAATGATTTGCGTTCCTGCATTCGCATCAGCTACTGAAGTTGCGCAAGTGCAAAATTATGCACATCCTACTTTCTTTGGTTCTCAATCTCAAGCTACATTTGAACAAGCTGCAAGAAGTTTGTATATTGTAGGCGAAAAGAATTTGTTACCAGAAGATCAATTAACAGTTAAAAACAAAAATCAAGTTGTTGTTGATAATTGGGTAAAAGATGTTTTATCTTTAATCAGCAATAATAGTCGTTATGCTTTCAATCCAAATCTTCCAACATTACGTTCAGAAGTTGCAGTAATTATTTCTGAAGGTTTGGAAATTCCAGCAAATGCAAAAACAAAATATAAATATACTGATATTGCAAATGGATATTGGGCTAAATCTTGGATTGAAAAAGCTTTAGCAGAAGATATTATGATTGGTTACCCTGACAGAAAATTCAGACCTGACCAACCTATTACAAAAGCAGAAGTTTTTGCTACAGTTGCTCAACTAATTAATGTAAAAACTGACTCTTCAAAAGTTCTTCCAACTTACCAAGGTCACAAAATGCAAAACATTCCAAACTGGGCAATTTCAGCAACAAAAGAAGTTATGGCTTCAACATTGTTAAATAATGTTCCAGATCCTGAAAAAGTAGCTAGTGAAAAATATTTAACTTCTAAACAAGTTGCTTATATCATTGGTGAATTGAGAGCTTCTTATTTAGCAAATAACTATAAATATGGTAAAAAATACACATTTACTACTTTGAAAGTTAAATTAACTGAAAGAGTAGATGTAAGACATTCAAATATTGGTGATACATTCATCGCAAAAACTTTATCAGATGCAACAGTTGATGGTAAAGTATTCAAAGCTGGTTCATCAGTAAAAGGTCAAGTAGTAGCAGTTTCAAGACCTGGTTTGAAAAATCCTGGTTACATCAAAGTTAAATTCATTGAAATTAAAAATGGCGATGTAAAAGCAGATTTCTCAAAAACTATTACTGATACATCTGCTACAAAATGCAAAAATACTAACGTAGTTGCAAGATTTGTTGCTGCTCCTTTCTCAGCTGCTGGCAGAGTTGCTGGTGTTGCTGGAAGAACAGCTGCAGCTGGTGCAAATGTTGTTGCTAATGGTACAGAACAATTTGGCGACAATGTTTCTAACACTTTTGCAAATACTTTATCATTACAACCAATGGCTGGTTTAAGAAGTGTTGGTAAAGGTTTTGTAACAGTTGGTATGGGCATCTTTGATGTAGCTAAATTAGCAGTAAGCGGCACTTTCGGTGTTGTTTATGAATTTGCTGATGAAGTTGTATATTTAGTTCTTCCAAGTGCTTCAAGCCAAGCTAGTTTGAATCCTGGTGAAGAATTAACTATCGTTTACTAATCGATAGATTAAATAAACTTCAAAAGGCGATAAAAGTTTTACTTTTATCGCCTTTTTTTATTTTTTCTATGTTAAAATTTTTTTTATGAGGATAGAAAATTTCAAAATTGAAGATTGGATGAATAAGTATGAGAGCTCTGCAAAATATGATTTGAGCGGCACTTGTATTAAACCTTTATCAATAAACGAGTTATTAAATCTTTGTGAAATAAAAGATATTACACCAGTTTTAGAACGTTCTCTTGATTATGGTGATATAAAAGGTTCTGACAGATTAAAAAATGCGATTAAGTCATTGTATGAAAATCAAGAAAACGAAAATATAATTGTTACCCATGGTGCAATTGGTGCAAATCAGTTAGTGTTTTTATCTTTGTTGCAACCGCAAGATGAGGTTATTTCAGTTTTACCTGTTTATCAGCAACATTATTCAATTCCAGAAGCTTGTGGTGCGAATGTTAAAAAAGTCTTTTTGAAAGAAGAAAATGATTGGATTTTAGACATTGAAGATTTGAAAAAAGTTATAAGTTCAAAAACAAAACTTATTTGTCTAAATAATCCAAATAATCCAACAGGCGCGTTAATTTCTGATGATAAGATGTTAGAAATTGTTGAATTAGCAAAGCAAAATGATGCTTGGGTTTTGTGTGATGAAGTTTATAGAGGTTTAAATTTTTCTGATAAAAAATATTCGCTATCTGTTGCAGATATTTACGATAAAGGTATTTCTGTTGGAAGTATGTCAAAAACTTATTCTCTCCCAGGTTTGAGAGTAGGTTGGATTTGCGCAAATAATGATTTTATTGAAGAAGTTGTACATCATAGAGAATATAATACAATAAGTGTTAGTATTTTAGATGAATTTTTTGCTGCTATTGCTTTAGAAAATAAAGAAAAAATAAGTAAAAGAAATTTTGAAATTTTAAATAAAAATAAAAAAGTTTTAGAATCTTGGTTAAGTGAAAATAAAAATTTGTCATGTGTTTTGCCGCATGCTGGAACTACTGTTTTTTTGAAATATAACAAAGATATTTCGTCAGAAGATTTTTGTAGAAATTTACAAGAAGAAACTGGAGTTGCTCTTCTTCCAGGAAAAGCCTTAGAGCTTGATGGATATGTGAGATTAGGTTTTTGTAACAGTCATGATGTTTTAAAAATTGCATTAGAAAAAATTTCTGATTTTATAGCTAAACTGTAACATTTGTAATGACTGATTATTTTATTAATTTTAGCTATAATTACCATGCTTTCTAAAATGCAAGTGTTTTTTTTTAATTGTTAAAAAAAATTATGTAAAAATTTCAAAAATACCGAAAAAGCCTATGTTATTGAGCATTGGCGATTTATAAAAAATAATTGTAAAATATACCCTTTTTTTCTTGTTCTGTCATGTCTTTTGGACTATGATTATATATACAAGATAGCAATGTATTTCAGATTGCTTGGGGGAATTTATCAATCTACACCATTTGACCGAAGAGAAATAGATTGATAAAGTTTAAAATTATATTAGAAGTTATGTTTATCTAACGGAGGGTTCATAGTTGTTAGAACACGGCTACATCCAAATTTATACAGGAGACGGTAAAGGAAAA
>JAKSUT010000152.1 GCA_024408705.1 bacterium
AGCCATAGCCGTTGCATTCGCTACAAAAGTGGCACTTAGCCGTTTTTACTGTCATAGTTTTTTATCGGCATTTGCTTTTGCGTATTTATATAGCCTGAATGCCGAGTTTTGTTAAATTTGCGAAAAAAACGGCCTTTCGGCAGGCGCAAACAAGGGGAAGGGGAGCAAATTTAATAAAGCCCAGATTTTTTAATTCACTCTTTTACTGGCTGTTTCGTAAACTGCCATATCATTTCTTTTGCCAATGGCAATAATATTTATCAAAAGTTTATTTTCAACAATTGAATAAACAATGCGAACCTGCTTTTTGCAGACATACATTTTTCGGTAGCCGGTTAAATCATAACCGTTTTTATTTCCCAGTTCTTCGCCAAGCAGCGGCGATTTTTTTAATTTCTCAAGCTGCTTTTTTACAAGAATTTTTACACTGCCGTCTAATGCACAGAATTCTTTTAATGCTTCCGGATGAAAGAATATTTCATATTCCATCACAATCCTGCCATTTTCATTGCATCATCAAAAGAAACATATTCTGCCTGAAGTGTCTGATTTCGGGCTTCTATTGTTTCAAAAATTTCTTTCTGTTCAAGCTGTTCTTCAAGTGCTTTTAAGCGTTCATATTCATCAATAGGTATCATTACTGCCTGCATCTGATTATTTTTTACGACAACAATTTTTTCATCATTCGATTTTGTCATTCGCTGTAAAAAAGAAGCAAAACTTCTGACAAACTGGGAACTAGAAACAATTTCATTTCTTGCAAATGTAACCATATAGCACCTCTTGCAAAGAATTTTACATAAAATTTTACATAAAATCAAGCAGAACAGGCAACGGCCGCAGTTCTGCCACGCAAAACTGTCATCGACATGCAAATTCCCTGTTCAGTGAATGCATAAGGATTACTTCTGCTCATAGAACTTATATTTGTGGTCGAAAAATTCGACCGCAAATATTCAACTTCTTCATCAGTCAATCGAAATCTAAAATCATCATCAAAGCGTTCTATATTATTTTTTACCTGTTCATTAAATCGCTTAGTCTCATATCCGTAAATTTCAGCAAGGTCGCTATCAAGCATAACCTGTACACCACGAATAACGTAAATTTTGTTTTTCAAATCGATTTCATTATGTATTAAAATTTCTTTTTCCATAACTCTCTCCTATTTCTTTTAATAATTCCAAACTTCAATCTGTAAATCTGAAATTCGGGATAAATGATTTGCGTTATTTGTTACTAAAACTGCACCGTTTTCAACAGCTGAAGAACCTATGAACAAATCAGAATCTTCTATAACTAATCCTTTTGATTTAAGATTTGCCCAATTTTCTGATGCAATGTCGAATGTTTTTGTGGTTAAGTCAATAATTCCAAAGGCTTGAATAAACCATTGCAAAATAGAAAGTTTTTTTACTAGCAGAAGATGAAAGAAGGCCTCTTTTTGATTCGTAATAGGCAACAACTGGAATATGAACTGTATGCCCGTTCATTATTAAATCTGTAATTTTTTGTTTTACGTTCAAACTGCCTTTTAACAAATAGCTGATTATGTTTGTATCAAGAAAATACTTCATGCCTCAAATCTTTCCTTGAAGTTTAATTTTTGGGCAATTGTTTCGTCATATTTTTTTTGATTCATCTTCTGTTAAAAGTCCGCAAACTGCATCTAATGCGTCCAGTTTGTTTTTTATGTCGGCAGATTCTTTTTCTGTTAATTCTTTATTTGGAACTTCAACAAAAACCCGGTAATTTTTTGGAATAGAAATATTTTCTATCGTTCTAACTGCATTTCCATCGTAGTATGCTTCATAAACCATAGTTTTTGCCTCCGTATGCATTTATTATAACTCAACCAAAATAGTAATGCATTAAGCTTTTGCAAGAGTTTTTTATAAAGGCTGATAATTATTCCACGCAGAAATTTTGATACTTAAAGACTTGCTATTTTAACAATGAAATAACCTGTTCAAGAAGTTTTACAGCTTCTGTATTATCTAAATACGATTCATCAAAAAGCAACCAATCGGTTTTTACATTTAAATTTTTAGCTAAATCAACCAAAACCGGCAGACTTAATTTTGTACTTCCTGTTTCAATATGACTCATATGAGTTGTAGAAATACCTATTTTTTCGGCTAATTCTTCCTGTGAAAGATTTTGTTGTTTTCTATATTTTCTAATTCTTTGACCAATTTCTATATAATTCAATTCACAATCGCCTATACAATTAATTTTAGTTGAATTCTATAGGCAGCAATGTTATATTTGAATAAACTATATAAGCATATTTATGCCTATATAGTTTAAATATTACTGTTTAACAAGAGGTTTATTAAATGAAATAAAATTCCAATTTAATTCATATAATTAGCAAAATTCTAGCATTTCTATACTAAGAAAGGAGAAATAAATGGTTATCAAGAATAAAAAATTTTTCTATGTATTTATATTATTTTTATTCTTTATTGTACTAAAATCCTGTGGAAATTAGAAGTTGTTTTTGATATAGATATTTCTGTAGATAACGAATATAGGTTATTAGTAAGTAGCAAAACAAATTTACCAGATAATACAAACTTATTACTAACACTTTCAGATAATGAAACAAATACAATATTAGGACAAACAAAAAATATAGTTAAAAACAAGGAAATAGTATTTGACCCAATAAAACCTAATAATATTGGTATTGAAAATGGAAAATATAAAGTATCAATATCAATGGGGCTTCCCAATTCACAACCTAAAGAAGTAGTTAATAAAATTGGAATAAATGGCCAAAAATTATATGGTCAATATGTAATAGAATATGATGATAATAAATCTTTTAAATATGAAACTATTATAGAAATTTATGATAGCCCTGTTCAACCAATAGAAGAAATCAAAACAAATATAGACAATTTAGCCACCACATATCAAAATTTATATGAAGAATTAATGTCTTTCAAAAATGACCCTCAATTTCATAATGTAGGTTTTGGAAGTTCAAAACCCACACCCTATAAAAACTGGTTAGAAAAAGTTGAAATAGCAGCAAATTCATATACAGGTATACAACAAGCAAAGAATCGTTTGTTTTTCAGTGAATTAAGACAGCTAGGTATGGAATATATGCGTTCAAAAGGAAGCGAAACAGAATACACAAAAGAAAAGAACAAAGAATTAAAAGAGATATTTAAAAATTGGCAAAAAACAACATATCTAAATAGGGGGCAGTTTACAAAGCGAAACACCCCCTATTTCCCTATCAAACAATTATTAGAAATCATTCAATTATTACACACTAAATTGCAGACAACGGCCGCAGTTTTGCAATGCAAAACTGTGTCTTGGGCATACACCATTCAATAATTAGAGCTAATTAAATAGTACGCGCCTACATCGAAATCCTTCCGCGGAAACTGCGCTGCAACGTCAGTTTGTCGGCAT
>JAKSUT010000153.1 GCA_024408705.1 bacterium
TGCACGAATATGTATTTAAAATGAAAAAAGGCGAAATAGAAATAGAATTAAAATCAGACGATTTAGAATTTGTTGAACAACAATTGAATAAATGGCGTGAAGACATTATGCAAAGAAATCAACAACAACAATAATTAAGTATTCATTAAATTAAGGAAAAAAAATGTCAAGATACACATTTACATTCAAGAAAGATGATATTTTTGTAGAAATTTCATCTGAAGATAAAGACGTAATTGAACGTCAGTTCAGAATTTGGGTAACTGATGCCGATAAATATGTAAAAGAGCAAGAACTTAGAAAAAAAGTATTAAAAGCTCAAACAATAAATAATTTAACTCAGCCAAAACCGATTTTGCCAATAAAACAAAATCAACCGCAAGCTGAACTTCAACAAAAAATACAAGAACAAACAAAAACACAAACATCTTATTCTCAACCACAAATAAATAACGATAATGTTCAAGCTCAACCAAATATAAACAAAGAACCACAAGTTCAAATGCCACAGCAAGAAGTTCAACCAACTCCTGCTCCTGTTTATCAAGAACAACCGGTATATCAAGAGCCTCAACCTGCTGTTGAAGTGCAACAAGAAATTCAACCAGAAGCTCCACAACAACCAAAAGAAACTATAAATTCTATAACAAGTGAAGAAACACAAGAACGTTCAGCACAAGCAATTGCATTTGACACTTTGTATGAACAAAAAATTGAAAAATCAGATTACGAACCACAAAAAACAGTTGATAAAGTATTTATGAATTTAATCAATTCAAAAAATACAAAAGACAAATTTCATTACTTAATGATTACTGCATATTATTTAACAGAATTTGAAAAACAAGACAGATTCACATTAAAACAAATCAACGCTAAGTTAATGCAAAATGTATCAGATGTAATTGACCATGCAATGTTACAAGAAGCTATTAGCCAAGGCTTTATTGAACATGTTCCTGATTTAACAGGCATTTCAGATGTTGCAGAATATCGTTTAACACATCAAGGCGAAGAATTTTTCGCTTACAGAATTTAAAACGCAAAAAACATATAAAAATTAAACTATTGACATCTAATATGTTTTTTGCTACCTTAAAAGAAGGTTGAAAACTAAATAATCGTGCTCCAGTGGCACTCTGCCGAAAAAATGATTAGGTATCATTTTTGAGAGGTAAGGTAGACAAGGTCTACCGAGTCCGCTGAAGTAATTGAAAACTAAATAACCGTGCTCCAGTGGCACTCTGCCGAAAAAATGATTAGGTATCATTTTTGAGAGGTAAGGTAGACAAGGTCTACCGAGTCCGCTGAAGTAATTGAAAATCAAATAACCGTGCTCCAGTGGCGGAATCGGTAGACGCGTTGGACTTAAAATCCAATTGGGCGTATAACCCAGTGCCAGTTCAAGTCTGGCCTGGAGCAATTTAAAAGACTCACTTTCCAAGTGGGTCTTTTTTAATTTATACAAATTTTTTATTTTGTAAAAATTTATTTAACATTTGAAAAACATTCTAAAGTTTTATCAAATGTTGTCGAATACTTAAATATAACAATCATATCCATGGAATAAATAAAATGTCAGAATTAGGAATATCAAATAACAAACTTAATATCCAAACACAAATAGACCAACAAACAACAATTACGAACAATGCAAAAATTTGGTCTGATGATTGTGCAAGTATTTTTTCTGAATGTGATATTAAAATGCAAAACGCAACAGAAGATTTTGATATCAATAATATAAATCTTTGTGATGCGGAACAAAATTTGCTTGCTATTGATGAAAAAGTTAAAAATTATGCTTCTGAACTAGATAAAACAACAAATAGTTTATCAGAATATAAAAATTTAATGCTAAATACAAAAGACCCAGAAACAAAAAATGAACTTAACGAACAGTTAAAAACATTAGCATCTCAAGTTGAAAAACAAAAAGCGGATTTAGAAGCAGCAATAAAAGAACAAGAATTATCCACAGAAGTTCGTAACAAAGCTATAGATGCATACGATTATGCAAATGTTGTATTAACAGAAATTGGCGCAAATTATAATAAAGCATCAACTGACAATGATAGCGCATACAAAGATTATTATAAAGAAACAGAGAATTTAAAACAATTACAAACAAAAGCCGATAGTTTATCAAGAAACGAAGGCTTAGATATGTTATCCAAAGAATACGGAACTAATATTGAAGATTTTTTAAATAACGCAACAGGAGGTTATAACTTAGGAAAATCTGATGAAGAAGATAAAAAATTTTTCACGTCATTACAAAACCACATTAATAAAAATGGAGGTTTAAACACTACTGAATATTACACAGATGCAACAGAATATGACAATTCTAAAAAACCAACAGATGAAATTAACAAAACAAGTTGTGCAATTGGTATCGCAAGTATGCTTGATGATGACCCAAGATGTGCAAATCTCACATTAGGTGAAAAAGTCGCACTTGTTGTATGTTCACAAGATGATATGGTAAAAAACACAAAAAGAGGAAATCTTGATAACACCGGTATCGGCAAAAAGGATTTAGATAAATCTTGGACTTTTGTAAATAGTTATGATACACAAAAAGCAGAAAATACTCTAAACGAAAAGAAATCACAGGTTAAACAATTTGAAGATATTTTCAAAGAAGTAAAAAATAAACAAAATACTGTAAATGATTCGGATGTTATAACACCTGAAACAATAAACGACGTTTACAATAAACTTAAACATGTTCAAGAAGAAAACAAATGCAGCATAACAAGTATTCAAAAAAATGATAATGGTTTAAAAACCGTAAAATATTCAGATGGAACACAATTATCTTTTAAAGAAGGAGAAGAAATAAAAATTTCAAAATATTTAGAAGATAGCTATGAATACACAGCAATAATAAACACAACAGAAGAAAAAGGCAAACATCATGATCAATTAATTTCTTCTGTTCGCAAAAACACATCTTCTAAATCAACAGATTCTACATTTGCATTTGATTATAAAGGCGATAGCAAAGAGTCATTGTCAATAAACTCAGACATTACAAATTTAAACGGCAAACACAAAATAAATATTTTTACGAACAACAATAAACTAAAATAACGACAAAATAAGTTCGGAAATTTTCTATACAATTATTTGACACGGCGCAAAAAATCGCCTATCATTGTGATGTTTCACATAATTTATCAAATCGCGTTTTTAAATAAAATATATAGAATTAAGGAGTAGAGAATGTTAGACGTAGTAACTTTCGGCAGTGCAACAATGGATATTTTTATAGAAAGTGACAAAGCACACATTGTAAACTTTCGAGGAATTGATGGTGAACTTGATTTATATTGCCTAAAATACGGAGATAAAATTGAAATTGACCATTCAG
>JAKSUT010000154.1 GCA_024408705.1 bacterium
TATGACCGGTATCAATAATATCTTCTACAATCAAAACATTTTTTCCATTCAAATCCGGAACTGAAATATCAACTGCGCTCACTCTACCTGATGATTTAAAATCATTCCCATAACTTGAAAGCCTTATAAAATCAAGTGTCAAAGGCATATCCAAATGTTTTACAAGTTCAGTTGTGAACATTACTGCACCTTTTAGAACACAAAATACTTTAACATCACCATCAAAATCTTGATTTATTTGTTTTGCAACTTCTTTTATTCTTTTAACTATATCTTCATAAGAGATAAGAACTTTTACATCTTCTTTTTTAATATCTAACAAATCTGTCATTTTATACCTCACGTTATTTATCCAATTTTAGCACATATTTTGGAATTTTTGAAACAACTTTTAATTTTTCATTCAAACCTATTCCACAAGCCCATAAAACCTCATCTTTTCTACACAAAAAGACCAAAGAATTTTTTTTATGCTGCTCAACACCTTTTGAATTTAAATATTTTTTTAATTTCATTGTTCCGGTCATTCCAAAAGGTTGAATAATATCACCATCACGTCTTGTTCTCAAAACTAAATTATCAAAATCTAAATTCACATAGGCAACATTTTCATCTTCTTTTGGAAATTTAAAATCTTTCTGTGTTTCATCAAACAACTGAACAGAAAAAACATATTCGCAAAACTTATATTCGCCACAACCTGATATAACAATTTTTTCTTGATTTTTTTCTTTACCTATATCTGTTATGAACGAAAAATATTTTTTATTCACATAAATCCAATAATCATTCGCAACAGATTCTTTTAGACCTGAATTTGACTTTGAATTTTCTTCTATAAATTCTAAAACGCGCTCAATTTTTTTAAAATTATAATCAATTCCGTTATTCAAAAACATTCTCAATACTATATATCTTTTGACATCAAGAGATAAATCTATAAATTTTTGCGTATCATAACCACAATCTAAACTTATTGTTTTTTCTATTTTTGAAACATATTCATCAATTATGTTTTCTGAGCTTCTTGCCAATTTCGAAAGACTATTTATTGCTTGTTCAGCCTTTTCATTAACACATTTACAAAGTGGCAAAATTTTATGTCTAATAAAATTTCTATTATAATTTATATCAAAATTTGAAGAATCATTATTTGGGACAAGATTATTTGTATAACAATAATTTTGAGTATCTACTCTTGAAAAACTCAACAATGGTCTATAAATTTCAACACCCATCATCGAGCTTTTTTCTTTAATTCCTTGCAAACCATTTATACCTGTACCTTTAACCATTCGATAAATCAAAGTTTCAGCATTATCAGAAGCCGTATGAGCAGTTAAAACAATCGGATTTTCATATTTTTTTGAGCATTCTACAAAAAATTTATAACGTTCTTCTCTTGCAGAATTTTCACTCTTTTTTACATCTTCAGACAAAATTTTTGATACAAATTCAATACCATTTTTATTACAAAAATCTTCGCAATTTTTCATCTCAGCCATTGACTCTTCACCACGCCAATTATGATTTAAATGAAGTGCAACAAGCTTAAACCCTATTTCTTTAGACAAAGATAACAATATATCTAAAAGACACAATGAATCACACCCACCTGAAAAGCCCACAAGAAATGTCTTATTTTTATCAATTTCATATTCTTTTAAAAACTTTTCAACTGTTTTTTTCATTATCTATGCTTCAATTTCTTTCATAATACCTTGTCTTATTTCAACAGCATCAACACCTAAATGTTCTAAAGCAATCATCGCTACTGAAGAAGGTTCTGTTGTAACAGCATACAACAAATGTTCTGACATAATCCTTGGTCGATTGTATTTTTTAGCTTTTTGCCATGCGATTTCTAAAACTCTTTTAGCTCTTCTAGTATAAATAATATCATTTTCATAATACTCATTACCGTAGCCAATTAGTTTTTCTATATATTCACGTAAATCTTTTAGTGATATTTCTAAATCATGTAAAACTTTATATCCAACACCAGTGCCTTCAGAAATTATACCAAGCAAAATCATTTCAGTACCAACAACATTTCTACCTAAACGACGTGCTTCTTGTTTTGCTAAACGCAAAATTGTTAAAGCTTGAGGCATTTGATGTTCAATTGGGCGCATAATTTCTTCTTCCAATTTTGAAGAATTAACATTTAAAGCCTTAAAAGTTTCATACGCAACACCTTTTTTAAGATTTAACAAACTCAAAATAAAATGTTCCGGACGTAATGTAGGATAACCCAATTCTTTTGCTAGTTGAAAAGCAGTATCAATTACCTGTTTTGCGCATGGCGTAAAAATCAATTTGTTATCAAATTCCAACTCTCTAGAATTTAATTCGTTAGATTTTTCAATAAATTTTTCTAATTCAATACCGTTTTCATGCAATATTTGCAAAGTCTTTTCGTCACCTGTTTTCAAAATTGCAGAGATAATTTGCTCTGTACCTATCATCTCTTTATTAGTTTGTGATAAATACTCACATGCCTGATTCAAAATCTTTGATGAATTTTCTTCTTCAAAAAATGTATCTGGATTAAAAATTTGTATATCTTCTTTTGAATCATCAATTTCAGGGTGAAGTTTTTTCTTATTCTTCTTTTGCACCATTTTATACAAAATATTTGTTGCATTATTTATATCAAACTTAAACCCTTCCAAAATTCTTGGACAATATGACATTTTATCAGAAATAACGGCAATAAATAAATGTTCAAACAAAATATAACTATTACCTGTTTTACTTGCTAAATCTAATGTTTCTTTCAACAAGTTTTTAAATTCAGTACTGAAAGGAATACTAGTTAGTTCTCTATCAGATTTTTCAAATCTCAATTTACCTTCGACAGATTCTTTTACAGCCTCAACAGTAATGCCATACATTCTGAACAACTTTAATGAAACACCTTTTGCTTGTTCCATAATTGCAATCAGCAAATGTTCTGGCTGAACATACGCGTTTTTCATCAAATAAGCTTGGTGTTGAGCTTCTGTAACTACATTAATTGCCTTTTCAGTAAATTTTTCAAACATAAATTAATCTTCCATATTATCAATAAATTCTGAAACTTTTTTAAACTCTTCGTCATCTTCTATTGCTTCGAAGACATAATCTTCACCTTCAGTGATTAATCGCATAACTACAACATCTGCTTCTTCATCATCTGAACGATCTTCTGGTAATAATAAAGCATATTCTTTATCTTCTATTTCAACTATATCAAATAGTTCAAAATTGACTGTATTACCATTTTCATCTACTGTTTCTACCAAGTCTCTGTCTTTTTTTGTCATTTTCTTTTCCTTAATTTCTGCTCATATATTGTTCTAGTATAATACAAGCACTTTCAATATCAACCA
>JAKSUT010000155.1 GCA_024408705.1 bacterium
AACTAAAATAATTAAAGGAAAAATACGTTATGGAAATGTTAATGGAATATATGGCAAAAGGTTTTGTAGCAATGCTTACAATATCAATGCCTTGTGTTTTAACAGCAGCGGGAATTGGTCTTGTCGTTGGTATTTTGCAAGCCGTTACACAAGTTCAAGAGCAAACAATCGCAGCAGCTCCAAAAATCGTAGCAGTTTTTCTTGTGATTATGATAGGCGGTTATGGTTTTACAAAAATTTTGACTAATCTTACTATGGAAGGTTTTGCAATGGCATTTAATGTTGTTCCTAAAAACGAAGAATTTGTTTTGCCTTCTGATTATTACAAATACACAAAACCATTTGCTGGTGAAATGCGCGATGGAGTAAAACCAGCATCAAATTTGATTGATAGAGTTCAAAAAACTCCAAGAAATGGCTTGGGTTCTAATAAAACAGGTGTTGATGGTAGTTTGTATATTTCACCACCAAAAAATACAGGTTCAAAATCTAATTTAGTAGAAAATATGAAATTAAACGGAAATTAACGAATGGAAAATTTATTAACAGAAATAGCAAAAATGTTTCCTGCTTTTGATGCAAATTTTGCAGCAGGATTTATTGTTTTTTCTCGTTTTTTAGGTTTTGTTTGTTTTGCTCCGGTTTTTTGCAGAAAAGATTTTCCTATAATTGCAAAAATGGGTTTTGTTTTTCTGACAACTGTTATGATTGTTTGTATTTTAAAACCTTCTGCTCCACCAATGGGAAATGACATAATTGTACCGATTGTATTAAATTCGGCAGTAGGTGCAATGCTTGGGTTTATGGCAAGATTGATTTTGATTGCTGTAGATGCAGGCGGAGATATGATTAACATGCAAATGGGTTTGTCTTCTGCTATGGTTTTAGATCCGACTTCTCAAAAACAAGTTTCTTTGATGGAAAATATCTTTTCACTTTTAGGTGTTTTAATTTTTATCAATATAGGTGGAATTTATTGGCTTTTTAATGCTTTTATGAGAAGTTTTGATGTTTTTCCGTTGTATTCAATGACAATTCCTTTGATGGATATTGTTAATTTTGATTATTTGCTTAAAATGACATCAAATGTTTTGTTCATGGGTTTACAAATTGCATCTCCAATTTTGCTGGCAACATTAGGACAAGATATTATACTTGGTACGATTTCAAAAACTGCTCCGCAAGTAAACGTATTCCAATTAAGTTTCTTATTTAAACCTGTTTTTGGTGCAGCAATTTTAATTTGGATTATGCCAATGATGATAAATGTTATATCTGAGTATTTTATGTCTTTTTCAAGAATTTTTTAAATGGTTTTTGTTTAATAAAAAAAGAAGCCGAATGTTTTTAACATTCGACTTCTTTTTCAAATAATATTTGCTTATTTGTTAGCTAATTTGTTCAAAGCAATTACAAGTCTTGATTTTTTTCTTGCAGCTGTGTTTTTGTTCAAAATACCTTTTGAAACAGCTTTATCGCAAAGTTGGTAAACTTTTGAAACTGCTGCTGCTAAAGCATTTTTGTCTTCGCTTTCTGCAATTGCAAGTGCTTTTTTGATTGCTGTTTTAATAGAAGATTTGAAAGAGATGTTTCTTTCAGCATTTCTTTCTGCAATCAAGATTCTTTTTTTTGAAGATTTAATATTAGCCATTTATTTTTCCTTTCCAATTTCTTTCTCGGGATTAATGACTTCCCGATTAAATCGGATGATAGTGAGTTCCTTGATTGTAATACAAATTTTATTTTTATGCAACATGTTTTTTGTTTTTTGTATTAAAATCAAATTATGATAAATCTTTTTGTTACAGGTTCAAATTCTAATTCAGGTACTTCTTTTATAACCGCAGGACTTGCTATTACTATGCAAAGTTTGGGTTATCAATCTGCTGTGTATAAACCTGTTGATATTGGTGCAAAAGAAAAGCAAGGTTTTGTTCAATCTGTTGATTTAGCTTATGTAAAAAATCTTGATCCATACATAAAAACTGCGTTTTCTTATTCGTTTAAAAGTTTGGCTGCACCAGTTATTTCTGCAGAAAATGAAAACTTAGTTATTTCAAAAGATGTTTTGAAATCTGATTTTGATAATCTTTCGAAAGAAGCTGATTGTGTTTTGTTAGAAGGAACTCAAGGGGTTATGACTCCTTTAGGTGTTGATTTTTTGGAAGCAGATTTGGTTTCTTTTTTTAATACGCCTTTGTTGTTGGTTGTAAAACCTGTTTATGGTGCGATAAATCAAACTTTGTTATCTTTGGAATATCTTTATAAAAAAGGAATTTCTGTAAGAGGTATTATTATCAATAATAGTCTTGATGAAACAGATAAAACAGAGTTAAAAAATCTTCCAAGACTTGTTGAAGAATATTCAAATTCAAAAATTTTGGGAATTATACAAGATTTTTCTTATATGCAAAAAATTGACCCAAATAATTTGATTACAAATATTTTAAACGGTATTGATATAGAAAGCGTTTTTGATATAGAAATTACAAAATTAAAACTTTAGTATTTTTGTTATACAATTAGGTTTATGAAAAGAGCTTATATTGAAACATTAGGTTGTCAGATGAATAAATCTGATACCGAAAAGATGTATGGAATGTTAGAAACACTTGGTTATGAAGAAGTGTCAGAACCAAAGTGCGCAGATGATGCAGATTTATTAATAATTAATACTTGTTCAATTCGTCAGCTTTCTGAAGACAAAGCGTTTAGTCGTATTGGAACTTGGGGACAATGGAAAAAATCTAATCCTGAGTTAAAAATAGTTTTTTGCGGATGTGTTGCTCAAGAAAAAGGTGAAAAAATCTTTAAAAGAGCGCATTATGTTGATTTGGTAATGGGAACACATGATATTAACGATTTTCCTAATTTAATTAAAAGAATTGAAAATGGTGAAAAAGTTTGTGCAGATGGAGAAAAACCAATCCCTGAAGGTGATTTTAAACCAAAAAGAGCAAAAAGTGTAAATGCGTGGATTACAATTACAGAAGGTTGTGATAATTTCTGTACATATTGTATTGTTCCTTATACAAGAGGCAGAGAACGTTCAAAAACACCTGAGGCTATTTTTAAAGAAGCTAAAGAGGCAATATCAGCAGGTTTTAAAGAAATTACTTTGCTTGGTCAAAATGTTGATAGTTATGGAAAAGGTTTGAAACCTTTGTCAAACGGAAAAAGACCAACTCTTGCATATTTGTTGAAAGAATTAAATAAAATTAAAGGTAAATTTAGAATAAGATTTACAACTTCTTATCCGTCAGATATAACTGAAGAACTTATAGATACAGTTGTTGCAAGTGATAAAGTTTGTGAATGTTTTCATATTCCAATGCAATCAGGTTCTTCTGAAGTTTTGAAAAAAATGAATA
>JAKSUT010000156.1 GCA_024408705.1 bacterium
CTCTACCTTCAATCAATGATTGTTTGATGATGCTTTCAGCTTTAGCTTTATCTACGTTATAAGTAGCGATTTTACCTTCTGGTCTTTCAATCCATTTTCTTTGTTGATCTAATCTCATGAAACCTTCAGCAGCTTCTTCAGCATACATAAAGAATGGCATATTAACATCCATATCTGAAAGTTTTGTGAAGAATTCATTTTTAGTCATGAATACACCGATAACTGGTTTTTGAGGATATTGAGCTTTGATTTCCATAACGGCTTTAGCAACATCAATATCTTTCAAGCCTAAGAATGGTAAGTAAATAACCATAATCATATCAACGTTTTCATCAGCGATAACTGTTGAAAGTGTTTGTTTGTAGTGGTCGATTGGAGCAGATGCAATCATATCGATTGGGTTTTTAACAGAAGCTGCTGCAGGCAAGAAAGAACGTAGAGTTTCTTTTGTTTTGTCTGTAATTTTAGCAATTTCCATACCATATTCACAAATAGCATCTGTAGCCATGATACCAGGACCACCTGAGTTAGTGATAATTGCAACTCTGTTTCCTTTTGGAATTGGGCAGTTTGCAAATACTTTTGCTGTTGAGAATAAGTTTTTCAAAGAATATTCTCTGATTACACCTGATTGAGCTAATAGAGCGTTAGCTGCTTTATCAGCACCAGCTAATGAACCAGTGTGAGAAGATGCAGCGCTTGCACCAGCTGCTGAACGTCCTGCTTTCAAAGCAAGGATAGGTTTTTTCTTAGAAATTCTTGTAGCTAATTTTCTGAAGTTTGCTGGGTTAGCGATTGATTCCATGTATAACAACATTTGTTCAACGTCGTCATCATTTTCCCAGTATTCCAATGCTGTTTCAGCGTTGATATCAGCTTGGTTACCGATTGAAATGAATTGAGCAAAACCTAAGTTTAAGTCTTTCAAGATGTTTAAGATACCGCCACCTAAAGCACCTGATTGAGAAACGAAACCGATGTGTCCTCTTTCAGGAAGTGATTCAGCGAAACATCCGTCCATTTTAATTGCTGGGTCTGTGTTTACAACACCTAAACAGTTTGGACCAACTGCTCTCATACCATATTCTTTTAATTTAGCAACTAATTGAGATTCAAGTTCAGCACCTTCTTTACCAGTTTCTTTGAAACCAGCTGTGATGATACATAAACCTTTGATTCCTTTTTCGTTACATTGATCGATTGTTGATAATACGAATTTTGAATTTACAACGATTAAAGCTAAATCGATGTCAGCAGGTACTTCTAATACTGAAGTATATGCTTGTTTTCCTTCGATAATTCCACCTTTTGGGTTGATAGGATAGATTTCACCTTGGAAATCATATTCTTGTAATCTTTTCATGATATCAGAACCAATAGTGTGTTCTTTTGTAGAAGCGCCTACTACAGCAATTGATTTTGGTTTCATGATTTTGTCTAATTGTTCTTTTAGCATTTTTTCACCTTTCCTTTTATGTTCTTTTGAACGTTTGTTCAATCTACTTCTTTTAAAACCTCTAAAAAATAAATTTGCTATTCTTTAGTAACCTCTTTCAAGCCATTCTCTAACTCTAAATTTTGCACCTAGAGAAGTGGCTATTTCTCTACATTTTTCTGTGTCTATGTCAAAGTCTTTGTAACCTGAAACGATACTTGCTGTTGTTTCAAAACCTTCTTCTGTTGAAGATTTGATGAAATCTTTTACAACTTGTAGTGGAGTATCTGTTTTTATATTAGGTTGTGCAATGGCTTTGTATAATTCTTCTGTTTCTGCGTTTAAACTTACTGAAAATTCATCAACTAAGCCTTTTAATTCAGGCAAAATAATTCTTTTATAAACAAAATTCGCATGACCATTTGTGTTCACACGAATTTTTGTATTTTTATAATTTTCTTTAACGTATTTTGCAACTTCTTTTAGTACATCTAATTTTAAAGTAGGTTCACCATATCCGCAAAATACTAAATCCTTTGATACTAATAGGGCTGGATTTTCTTTTTCGCAAAAATCTTTTAATTGTTCAAGAACTTCTTTTGAAGATACAGAATCGTTTTTTAACCATAAATTTTGACCACATACATCATCTTTAAGGTTTCTAATACAGAAAAGACACATATTAGTACAGTTATTCGTTAGGTTAATATAAATTTTTCCATCTAACAAATAAACTAGATTTTGTTCTTCCATGTTCTGCCCAATCGTTTAGTGTACAATGATATTTTCGCACATAAAACATTCTAATCAAGTCTAAATTATACTTTTTTTAATATTTGTATATAATTAATATCCTGTATCAAAGGCATCGCCACCAAAATGCGAATAGTAATCGCTAGGATCTCCAATATATTGAGAGCTATATTGCGAACCATAATTGTCATAGATGTATTGAGAACCTTCTGTTTCCCATATTCTTTCTGAGACATCTTGGTTTTCGTAGTCTGGAGTCATCTTTTCTTGTTGATTTTGTGATTGTTGCGTGTTTTCTGTTTTTTCTTCTCCGTATGCAATTTGACCTAAAAATGCAAAAATTAATAAAATTGATAGTGTTAAATATTTTTTCATGTGAACTCCTTTTTCTTATTTTAACACAATAAAATATGTGTAGATTTTTTGCTTGTTTGCTTGTAGTTTATAAAAGTGCTAAAATTTTTGCGAGTAGAATAAGGTATAAGATTATGAATAAATTTTTATCAAATATATTAAAAACAAAATCACCAAATGAGTTAATTGCAAGCGCAGAAAAGTCAAATTTAAAACGTACGCTTTCGGCGTTTGACTTAATTATGTTAGGTGTTGGAGCTGTTATAGGAACTGGAATTTTTACACTTTCTGGTGTTGCAATTGCCGGTGAAGCAAGTGCTGGACCAAGTTTTATGATTTCGATTGTATTTGCCGGAATTGCGTGTATTTTTGCGGCATTTAGCTATGCAGAATTTGCTTCAATTATTCCTGTTGCCGGAAGTGCTTACACTTATGTCTTTTCTATTTTTGGACAATTTGCAGCATGGCTAATTGGTTGGATTTTAATGTTAGAATATGCAATCGGGAATATCACTGTTGCAATAGCATTTTCTGGTTATTGGTTTGAATTTGTTAAAGGTTTTGAAAAATATTTGCCGTATTGGATTGTGAATAAATCTTTTTGGGTTCACGAATATATGATTTTTGGCAAATGTCCTGTTTTGATAAATATTCCTGCAATTATTGTTGTTTGTGTAATAACTTATCTTTTGTACAGAGGAATAAGTGAAAGTGCTAAATCAGCAACAATAATGGTGTTTATAAAATTGACTGTAATATTTTTATTTATTATAGGTGGAGCTTTTTATGTAAGACC
>JAKSUT010000157.1 GCA_024408705.1 bacterium
CAATCTCTAAGTCTCTTGGAATATTTATTTCATTAATTGAAGAAGTGTTATCTTCCATAGTTATATAAATTCTATCAAAATAATTTTTATTTTTTGTTTTTATTTTATTTTTTATATCTAATATATTCTGCTAGAAATGAAATTTTTGTTAGATTTTATTAACGCTAATTTTAAAACAAAATCTACAAAATTTTGCGCAATGCTTGATAAAAAATGTTCAAGACAAACTGATGTAGATGCAGATTATAGCTGTTTTGAAATTGATAATAAATTCATTGTAGGTTTTGGTTTGGATTACAAAGATTATTATAGAAACATTCCATATATTGGATATGTAGAAGTTTAGTTATCCAAGTACTACCCAAAGAATTTTTTTAGTATATTTTGCTATATAAACGGCAATAATACTGAAAATTAAATCATAGAAGATTTTGAAACCGCTTTGTGCAATTGTCCAGTTTATAATTGTTTCGTAGTCTTCTTTTTGAATTGCTACGATAAATAGCATGTATAAAATTCCAATTAAGTGAACTGTTAAAACCCCTATTGTAGTTGCGCGCAATAGATTTTTGTTTGATAATGATTTTTTTAAAATTGAGCCTGAGAAAAACATTGCAGGAATGTATCCGACAATATAACCAAACCCGAATTGAAAAACATAATCAATTCCGCCGCCAAGTGCAAATACTGGTGCTAAAAATAAACCAAGTATTATGTATAAAATTGTTGAGAAAATACCAAATTCACGTCCTAAAAGAACTACCACAAACATTATCATTGGAATTTGTGGAATAAATTTAGAATGAAGCAATAATTGGTTTGCGAAAGCTGAACTATCAGGGTTTACAATTCCTATTGCGTGATAGAATTTTGTAAAATTAAGCTGCGTAAATGTTGATATAACGATTAAAAAAGTACACCAAGCAATTAAAACCAATACTCCAAAACTTAATTTTAGTGGTTGGTTTTTGTATTTTAAATTATTTATTTGTTCGGCTATTCTTTTTGTTGTCATTTTTGCGTTATTGTTTCTTTTAATTTCTCTGTGTTTTCATTAAACATAGTTTTAAATTTATCCCAAAAAATGTTTTCTGTCCACATGATAAGTGCGTTTTCATTGTTGTCTTGGTAATAATTTTTTCTGACACCAAGAGATTTAAAACCATATTTTTCGTACAATTTTATAGCTGGAATGTTACTTTCTCTAACTTCCAATGTAATATATTTTATCATTGATTTGTAACATTCATCAATCATATTTTTTAGCAAAGTTTCGCCGATTTTTTGACCGGCAAATTTTGGGTTTACTGCAATATTTGTAATGTGTGCTTCATCAATTATGTGCCAAATCCCTGAAAAACCAATAATTTCACCATCTGATTTTATGGCGCAACTATAATGAGCTAGTTTGTTAGATAGTTCTTCGTAAAAAGAATCTTTAGACCAATGATGTTCTCCGTATGCAGCAATTTCAATTTCTGCAACTTTGTCTATATCTTCTTTTTGCATTGGTTTTACAGTTATTTCCATAAGTAAATTTTAGCACATCAAAGAGTAAAATAAAATTAATTTGTTTTATTAATTATTAAATTTTGTAACGCTTTTTTGTTTTTTCGATAAAATCATTAAATTTTTATCAAATGCGTGCCGACATATAAAATGTAAGAAAGGTTTATAAGGGATATGACAGAATCATCAGCATCATTTAATAATTTTTTTAGTACTGGAAGACAGTTTGGTTTAAACGTAAAACCTTCTAGTCACGAACATACACTTAAAGAATTTAAGAAAGTGGCTGTTGATACTGCAGCAAAATCTGTAAATCCTTTCTTGGATTATTTGGCTGCAAATGACGCTGTTTTTAGCGGTGAAGTTAAAAACCAAATTAATTCAGTAATGGCACAAAAGTTTTCAACAGAAATATTACTAAACAAAGCAGACGAAGACGTAAATGGTCCAAGAGCAAGCTTTGATATGAATTTTTAATTTTATTTTCCTTATTCCTTTATTTTCTTTACTATTAAAAAACAGACGGCATCAATTGATAACCGTCTGTTTCTTTTTTTATATACTAAAAATTTAATTAGTATCTGTAGTGAGCAAATGCTTTGTTAGCTTCTGCCATTTTGTGAGTATCTTCACGTTTTTTACAAGCTGCACCGATACCATTTGAAGCATCAATAAGTTCAGTTGTAAGTTTATCGATGAATGATTTACCGTGTCTGTTTTTAGCTGCGGCAATCAACCAAGATGAAGATAGAGCAAATCCTCTATCAGGTTTAACTTCGATTGGAACTTGGTAAGTTGAACCACCAATACGTCTAGCTTTAACTTCTAGCAAAGGAGTGGCATTTGTTAATGCTTTTTGGAATACTTCCATTGGTTTTTCATTTGTTTTTTCACCAATTCTATCTAAAGTTGAGTAAAAAATTCTTTCAGCTAAAGATTTTTTACCTCTTCTCATAATTCTGTTTATGAATTTTGAAACATCCACGCTGTTGTACATTGGATCAGCTGGTGGAATTCTTTTTGCTGGTTTTGAACGTCTTGACATATTTATATCCTTTCTGATGTCCTACCGAAATTTATTTTTCGGGACCAATTAATTTACTGTTTAATTTCTACTTTTTAGCGTCTTTTGCTCTTTTAGCACCGTATTTTGAACGGCTTTGTGTTCTGTTAGCAACACCTGCAGTATCTAAAGTACCTCTAACGATGTGATATCTTACACCTGGAAGGTCTTTAACCCTGCCACCTCTGATAAGAACAACACTGTGTTCTTGTAGGTTGTGTCCAATACCTGGAATGTATGAAGTAACTTCAAATCCATTAGTAAGTCTAACTCTGGCAACTTTTCTAAGTGCTGAGTTTGGTTTTTTAGGTGTTGTAGTGTAAACTCTTGTGCAAACTCCACGTCTTTGAGGGCAATTCATCAAAGCTGGAGATTTAGTTTTATCTACTAATTTTTTGCGTTCTTTACGAACTAATTGACTAATAGTCGGCATGATTTCTCCTTTTTATGTTAATTAATTAAATTTATTGCAAACACTTGCACCGCTTGATAAAAATCCAGCACGATACAACGGTTCTAGTGTAAGTATTTTTATTTAACAACAAACAAAATAGGGTGTCAATTGTTTCAACCTTATTTTATGGCGATTGTTAAGGTATTTGTAAATTATTTTATAAAATATGTCAAAAAAAATATAATTTGGGTTTTTATATATGTGTAAATTAGTGTGTTTATTTG
>JAKSUT010000158.1 GCA_024408705.1 bacterium
GCAGAAAATTTCATTGCAGTAATTGATGTCATACCTGCTTCTACAAAATTTGTCATAACATCAAAATCATTATGTCCAAGACTTTCTTTTAAAATTTCACTTATTATTTTTTCTATAAAATTCAATTCCTTTGGTGCTGAATTTGTTTTTTCTTTTTCTGTTTTTATTGGTTCAGGAAGTTTTCTTTTATCTACTTTTCCGTTTACATTGTGAGGGATTTCATTAATTTGCATTGTGACTTCAGGCACCATGTAAGCTGGTAAAGATTTTTTGATAAAATCGTTTAACTCTTTAATTTCAATATTTTTATCGGAAACTATATATGCTACGACATATTTACCTCCTGATGGAGAATCTTTTGCTATAACTGTTGCATCTTTAATGTCTTTGAATTCAAGAATTTTATTTTCAATTTCAGTTAATTCTATTCTAAAACCTCTAATTTTTACTTGAAAATCTTTTCTTCCAATGATATCTATATTACCGTCAGGTAAATATCTGCAAATGTCGCCACTTTTGTACAGTTTTTCAAATTCATTATCGTAAGGATTATCTATGAACTTGTCTTTATTTAAATCATCTCTTTTTAAATAACCTTTTCCTACTTGTGCGCCTGCAATATAAAGTTCTCCCGTAGCTCCGACAGGAAGCAATCTCTGATATTTATCAACAATGTAAGATGTATTATTTCCAAAAGTATGTCCGATTGGAATAAAATTCAAGTTTTTTTCAAGTAAAAATGCTGATGAAAATATTGTGCATTCAGTAGGACCGTATGCGTTGTATAAATTATATTTAGGCAATTCTATATTTGGCATTTTTTCGCCACCAGTATAAAAATTTTCTATGTATGGATTATCTGGAAACATCGAAATATACTGTTTCATAAATTGTGTTGGTGTAAAAAGAAAATTGATTTTATTTTTTAACAGATATTTATGTAAATCTACAATATTTAATTTCATTTCATCAGATGCAACAAAAACAGTTCCCCCTGATATAAATGTTGCATAAACATCTGACATGTGTGCATCAAATCCAAAACTTGCGTATGCAAAGCATTTTGTGTTTTCTGAAAATTTACCAAAGTCTTTGTAATAACCTATATAGTTTGTCAGATTTCTGTGTAATAATTCAACACCTTTTGGCATTCCTGTTGAACCAGATGTGTATAAAAGTACGAACTTATCATCTTTATTAATTTTTGGTAGTTCAATATCCAAATTTGGCAATGACAAAATGTTTTCAATTAATAATTTTTCGCCATTATAAGCAATAGTGTTTTCTAAATCTTCAGAGGTTATTACAAATTTCGTTTCAGAATTTTCTATCATGAAATTTAATCTGTCTATCGGGTTTTTAGAATCTAATGGTTGATATGCGGCACCTGATTTTAAAACTCCTATTGCAGAAATTTGCATAAATTCACTTCTATTTATATATATGCCGACATACTCATTTGGTTTTACACCTTTTGAAATTAAATATTTCGCAAGTCTGTCTGTAATTTCGTCTAACTGCTTATATGTATATTTATTTTGTTGATAAACCAATGCGATATTGTCAGGAGTTTTTTCGACTTGTTTTTTGAATAAATCTACAAAAGTTTTTGATTCGTCAATAACTTTTCTTTGTTTGCTGAATGATTTGATTAATTCTTTGTCGTCTGCATTTACAAGTTCAATATCTTTTAATGTTTCTTTATGCAAAAATTCTTTCAATACTTGGTTATAGAAGTTCAAGAAGTATTTAATATAATTTTTTGTATAAAGTTGGTTGTTGTATTTCAAATTTATTTTATATTTGTTTTGAGATTTGAAAACCATCGCACTGAAGTTTGAGATTAAATCCTTGTTTTCAAGTTCTTCCAGTTCAATGATTTCATTATTTATTTCAAAACCGTTTAGCATATCTGATTGATAAACAAACATCAAATCAGGGTTTATGCCAGTGTTATTTACAAAATCCATATAAGTAAAATCAGAATTATCTATTGTTTTATAAAAATCTGATTGTACTTCTTTTAAAAATTCTTTTATTTTTATTGTTTCATCAATTTTATAAACAAGAGGTAATGTTCTAACTAACATTCCAACTGTGTTTTTGAAATTTTTGTTAAATCTTCCATTGTTTACAGAGCGAATTGTTATTTCTTCTTCGTTTAAATATTTTGAAATACAATAGGCAAAAGCACCCATAAAGAAAGTGTTTTCTGTAAGACCGTTTTTATTTAAAAATTCTTTTATATTGCTTGAACAAATTTCATCATCAAAATTCAAGCTGTATTCAGTATCTTCACTGATTAAAGAGTTTTTATAAACGTCTGATGGCAAACTTTGAGTAAGTTCTTTATCTAAAAATTTGCGTTCAAAAAAATCTTTTGATTTTTTATATTTTTCACTATTTTTTAATTCTTTTTCATAAATATTTAAATCAAATGAAGTTATTTCTTCTTTTTCTACCTCTATTCCAAGCAAACTGTTTTTAATGTCATTAAGCATTATCGCAACAGAAGTTCCGTCAGTTACGATATGGTGAATGTCTGAAAGAAGATAAATTTTATTTTCTGTTTCACAAATTTCAAATCTGAATAAATCATCTTTTTCTAAATCAAAAGGTTTTACAAAATTTTTCTTTTTGTCTGCAATTTCTGTTTCATTTGTTTTTGAAATAATTACTTCTACTGGTTTTTCATCATTTCTTAGCTTTTTAATTTCGCCATTTTTGTTTATGAAATTTGATTTTAAAGCATTGTGATTATTTACAAAATTAATAACGGCATTTTTTAATGCATCAGACTTTACTATACTTTTTTTAAATCCAAAACAACAAGGAATGTTGTAAGCTGTTTTAGTTTTATCTTGTTGCCATTCTAAATAAACGCCTTTTTCACTATCTGTTAATTCGTATTCAGCTTGAAAATCGTAATGTTTAATTTCTGTTTTTGTTTCATTATTTTTAATTAGTTCTGCAATATTTTTTGGTGTTTTTGCAATCATAATATCTGCAGGTGACAAGCCTAAATTACATTCTTCAAGCAACATAATTGTTTTTATTGAATCTCCGCCTAACATGAAAAAGTCGTCATTTAAACCGATATTTTTTATATTTAAGATTTTTTCAAAAGCGTTTACTATTTTTATTTCTTCATCAGTTTGTGGTGCAATATATTCAGATTTATATTGTTCTATACTTGGTGGAACAAGTGATTTTCTGTCAATT
>JAKSUT010000159.1 GCA_024408705.1 bacterium
TTTTTAAATTCATAATTTTAGGAGTAAAAACAATGGCAGTTAAGGAAAAAGAAGAAGTTAGCATTTCTGAAGCTAAAAATAAAGCTTTAAGTCTTGCTATTGAAAAAATTGAAAAAGATTTTGGTAAAGGTTCTATTATGCGTCTTGGCGACAAACCCGCTGTTAATATAGACGTAATTCCAACAGGCGCATTATCATTAGATATCGCTCTTGGAGTAGGTGGTATTCCTCGTGGAAGAATTATAGAAATTTACGGGCCTGAATCTTCAGGTAAAACAACACTTGCTCAACATATTGTTGCTGAATGCCAAAAAAAAGGTGGAATTGCAGCATTCGTAGATGCAGAACACGCACTTGATCCTGAATATGCAAAAAATCTTGGTGTTGATGTTGATAATTTATTGATTTCTCAACCAGACACAGGTGAACAAGCTCTAGAAATCACAGAAGAACTTGTACGTTCAGGAGCAGTTGACATTGTTGTTGTCGATTCAGTTGCAGCACTTGTTCCAAAAGATGAAATTGAAGGAACAATGGAAGACAAACAAATGGGTCTTCAAGCTCGTTTGATGTCAAAAGCACTAAGAAAACTTACTGGTATTATCGGAAAAACAAACACAACAGTTATTTTCATCAACCAATTAAGAATGAAAATCGGTGTTATGTACGGAAACCCTGAAACAACAACAGGTGGTAATGCTTTAAAATATTATGCTTCTGTTAGAATGGACATCAGAAGAACAGAAGGACTTAAAAAAGACTCTGAAGATGTTGGAAACCACGTTAGAGTAAGAGTTTTGAAAAACAAAGTTGCACCTCCATTCAGACAAGCTGAATTTGACATTATTTTTGGAAAAGGTATTTGCAAAATCGGTAATATTTTAGATGTTGCAGTAAACTTTGATATTATCAAAAAAGCAGGTGCTTGGTTTAGTTACAATGATGAAAAAATTGGTCAAGGTCGCGAAAAATCAAAAGAATTTTTAGAACAAAATCCTGAAATTTTAAACGAAATTGAAGAAAAAATCAGAGAAAAACTTGCTGAATAAAAACAAAACTAAAATAAAGAGATTAAAGACCAAAATGAAATTCATTTTGGTCTTTTTTATAGTTGTCACCCTTGACAACAAGCACTATAACCCTTAAAATAATAAATATAGAAAGGAAGTTTTATGTTTAAAAATAAAACTAAAAATGATAAAAATTTTAAAAAACTTCCTTGTAAAAAACTATTTGCATTTACACTTGCAGAAATTTTACTTGTTTTTGCTTTTATTGGTGTTATTTCAGTAACATACGCCGTAGATTCTCGTTCTAAGATTGAAACAACACAAAAAAAACTTCTTGTATATAATCTTTTTAAAACACTTGATTTAGCATCACAAGAAATAGCAAGAACAAACAATAATGTTGTACCAGATGATGGTGTGACTTTCTGCAATAAATTAGCAGAATTATTCAATACAGTCGGAGAAGTAAATTGTAGCAGTAGTTTAACAAGTTTTGGTACAAATTTTTTCACACCAAATTTTGTTACATCAAACGGTATGAGTTTTTATAATGTATCAGCAACTCCAACAGCCGACATTTCTGATGCAAGCAAACTTATTTCAACTCAAGAATATCAAGCAATACACGAACAAGCAACAAATAGAGCAAAAGCAGATGTGACCGCAGTAATGAATACGATTAGAGCTAATGCGGAAGCAAAAGCACGTGCTAAATTACCTGCAAGAAATTATGTAGTAAATGCAATTTATACAAAATTTGAAATAGGAACACCAAGTTTAATAACAAACGAAAATGGTTCTTATGAAGTACATCTATACAACTACAATATTGATTTTGAACACGAAGGGAAAACAATACCTGTCCAAAAACAAGCTTATAGCGAAAGTGCAACATGCTATGACATTATAAACGTACTAAACCCAAATTTAGAACAAGAAATGGAAAACGCAACAATGTGTTCTAGCGTAAAAGCCACTTATACAGATTCTTTTTCTGTTAACCAAAAAAGCGAATACAGCAATATAAAAAATATAATTGACCAAAATTATACAGAAAAAGAAGGAGAAGCTGTAAGAATAGAAGTTGAAGAAGCCACATCAGAAGGAGTAAAAAAACAGGAAGAAAACAAATTATACCAAAAATATTATAACCAATATTTCCAAGCAAAATATACAGAAAAGGCTACTTCTCTACCTACCGTTCACAACATTTATGTTGATATAAACGGAAAAAGAGGCAAAAGTACATTAAATGAAGATGTATTCCTATTTCTTGTAAGGAGTGATGGAAAAACAATACCTTCAAAAGTTTCTGATCTTTCTAATGACACAAATATCATAAGTGCTGGATATTATGCAAAAAACAATACTTCAATATTAACAGGTATAACATTTAGAGAAGCAGCTTGTCGTACCGCAACATTCTCCGAAGTAGATTATTCAACTAATGGATATTGCCAAGGTTATACCGTTGATACAATTCACTGTCCAAGAAAAAATGCTTGTTATTACAAAATCACTCAACCAAAAAGTATGTGGTCTTTATTCTAATTTAACAAAATTAGTCTAAATCAATAGGTTCTCTTTGGATTTTATCTATTGCTTCTCTTGCAGTAAATACCAATGATTCAGGAACATTTGATATTGTACAAAGTTGTCTTAAAACATCTACGGTACGTTTGAAGGCTCTTACAATATCACCTTCGCCCATTTCAACTTCATCAATAATACTTTCCCATTCAGCACCATTAACCCACATTTCTATCAGTGCTGAAAAATAAGAATTTATATACATTGGAGTTTCCAAGTTTTGTTCTTTTTGAGCTCTTTCAATATTTCTTTTTATATCTTTAATTTTGTTTAAAGTTTTTCTAACTTGTTGAGAAATTGGCAAATGCGGTAAATTTTCTACACGCAAATCTTCTGTTGTAACAGCACAAATTACACTTGCAAGTTCTGCTGGTGTAAGAACTTCTAATACATTTGATTTTATAATCTCTGCGATAAACAATTCATTTTCTGCTCTGATTTGAGAAGTCATTACACCTATTTCTGTCGGATAATCATCTTTTAAATAACCGAAATTTGTCAAAACTGCTCTATGAGCCAAAAATTTATTCCAGAAAATATCTCTTTCAATTTCAATTAATTTTTCTAATTTTTTTTGTTTAACCAAATATC
>JAKSUT010000016.1 GCA_024408705.1 bacterium
GTAAAAGTGGCTAAAAACTTTATTACTCGCTCCATTGGACTACTTTCAAAAAAAGATTTAAATACAAATGAAGCACTAATCATAAAACCTTGTAATGCCGTTCATACTTTTTTTATGAAATTCAACATTGATATTTTATACATGGACAAAAACAACAAAGTTTTATCAATTTTTGAAAATATTCCTCATTCAAAAATTTTACCAATAAATTTTAGATGTGCTTATGTCATTGAATTGAAAGCTCAAAATATTAAAAACAAAATATCTGTTGAAGATATTATTGAATTAAAAAAATAAAACACTATTTATCAGTTGATTTTTTCAACGCTTTTGAACGAAGATTTCTATGATAAGTTATTGCAAATCTATGAGCTTCATCTCTTATTCTTTGTATCAAATACAAAGCAGAAGAATCTCTCGGAAGCAAAATTGATTTTGATTGTTTTGGCAAAAAGACTTCTTCTTCACGTTTTGCCAAAGAAACAATATCAATTCCTTCAACACCCATATTTTCAACAATTTCCATAACACTTGATAATTGACCTTTACCACCATCAATAATCATCAAATCAGGTTTTTCCCATTTTGGTTCACCTAATCTTTTCAAACGTCTTGATAAAACTTCTTTCATAGAAAGAAAATCATTTGGTTTACCTTCCGCAAGTTTTATTTTAAATTTGCGATATTCACTTTTTTTACTTAATCCGTTTATAAAAACAACCATTGAAGCAACTGTATTTGTCCCTTGAATATGCGAAATATCATAACATTCTATTCTATGAGGGAAATTATTTAATTTTAATTTTTCAGCCAAATATGAGCCGACATCATTAAAATTATCTCTAATTTTTGACATCTTTTCTATTTTTGCATTTTCTAATAAAACTTTTGCATTTTTATCAGCAAGAGCTTGTAATTCTGCACCCTGTTTTGATTTACCATAACTGATTTTAATTTTTTTCTTTGCAATAATTTCTAACCATTCTTGATATAATTCTTTATTACCCAAATTTTCTAATTCGTTAGAAACAATTCTATCAGGATATTCTAATTTTAAATTTGAATAATATTCTTTAAAGAAAGTTTCAAAAAACTCTACTCTATCTTCATTTTCTACAAAATAAGTGAAGTCTTTTTTATCTATCAAACGACCTTCTCTAATCATCAAAATAACAATTGCAAACACGCCATCTTCGTACAACAAAGAAACAACATCTTCATTCAATTTAGTATTTTCATACACAACTTTTTGACGTTCTAAAGTCTTTTTCAAATCTAAATAACTATCACGAAGTCTTGCTGCTTTTTCATATTGCAACTTATCTGAATATACCTGAATTTGACTCATCAAATAATCTAAAATTTGACCTTGTTTTCCTTGCAAAAATAATTCTACTTGTGAAATCAAGCCTTTGTATTCTTCAGGAGAAACAAAACTCTGACAAGGTGCTAGACAACGACCTATTTGATAATACAAACAAGGACGATTTTTAAATTTTGGAGTTTTACATTGTTTCAAAGGGAAAATCTTTTTTATAAAATCCAAAGTTGCTCTCATTGCTCTAACATCAGTATAAGGTCCAAAATAATGACCTTTTAACTGATTTAAATTTCTTTTTCTCACCACCAAAATTCGCGGATAATCTTCATCTGTAACAAGAAAATAAGGATATTTTTTATCATCTTTTAATAATATATTATATTTTGGCTGATGCTTTTTTATCAGATGAGATTCCAAAATTAAAGCTTCTGCTTCTGAATTTGTAATTATATATTCCAAATCAACAATTTGAGGAACCATAACTCTCAACTTTGCTGTATCTGGCTTTTTATTAAAATAACTCTTTACACGTCTTTTTAAAATTTTGGCTTTACCAATATAAATTATCTCTCCGGTTTTGTCATAATAAATATAACAGCCTGAAGAGTTTGGTAATAATTTTAACTTTTCTTCTAAAGTTTTATTCATATACACAATTATTATTCATTAAAGTTAATATTATTTTCAACATTTTTAAGTATTATTTTTATTATTCTTTTCTTATCATCAGGAGTATATTCTTCTTGCTTTAATGCAGAAAGATTTGCTCTGTCCATAATTTTCATTGAAAGAATTTGAGAAATCATTTTTGAAACTTCAAAAATTACCACCTTATCATTTGGCTTTTTACCCATTATTGAAGCAACTATTTTTCTCAATGCAGAATACAATTTTTCAATTTTCTTTCCATACATATCAGAAAATCTTGAATGTGGATTAGTTTGCTCTTTAATCATCAAAATAACAAAGCAACTAGGAACTAATTCTGAATACATAATTCCAACAAATGCTTCTATAAATTTTCTATATATATCAATTTTTTCTTCTTTTGAATAATCATCTATATTTTTAGCTTTTTCAAAATATTCAGCCAAAGTAGAAAGACCATAATCTACAATAGATTCTATAAGACTTATATAAAGTCCTTCTTTTGTTTTGAAATAATACGAAATCATACTCAAATTCACACCAGCAGATTTACATATCTCTCTTGTAGTAGTACAATCAAAACCTTTATTAGCAAACAAAACAATAGCTGCACGCATTATTTTTTGCTTCGTCAAATTCATTTTATTCATATCTGCAATATTCATAAATAAATTTTACAATAAATAAATACTTTTACAATTAAAAAAAAACATCTTGCAAAAACAGTATTTGAGAGTGTCTTGAAATAATTTCATCTTTTTACATCCTCAACTTCTCCAAATCATATTGTCTATTAGAAATCAAATTTGCAATTTATCAAACTAAAAATGATAAATTTATTAATCTTTGTCAATTTTATAATCATAATCATGTTCATATATGATTTTTACGGCGTACATTATTTTTTTTACACATTCTATATATGTATCTTCATCAATAAAACCTTGTTTTAACCATTCTTTATGTTGATTTATTTTTTTATCTATAGATTCAATAAATTTTAACGCTTTATTTTCTGACCAAGCATATAAAGCATCAAAATTTTTTATTTCATTTAGAATAGAATTTAAATATGCAGCTTCTGCAACACCTTTATCAACAGACACAATTTTTGAATATATTTCCCTTTTTTCTTCTTGAGTTAAAATTTTAGAATTACATGCTTCTAAAACTGTTTGTAATAAGTCATAAAATTCAGGATTAATAGTTTTTATTTTTTCAATATTGTCAAAAACTATTTTTTTTATGTGTTTACACATTTGTTTTTTACCACCGGCAGGACAAGTACAAGAAACACAATTCGAATATAATGTTGTTATATAAATATTATTACTTGAAGAACTTTTAAACTCTCTTTGTTCTATTATTTCTTTTGGTACTAATTTCATTATAATTTCCTCGAAATTTTATATTTTAATCGCCAACCGAATTCTTCTTTTAAGGCATCCCATAATTCTTTTTCATATTTCATATATTCTTCTGAAAGTTTAAAATATCTAAAAACAAAATGTCTATTTTTAGTATTTATCATTGGCTTTTTACCAAAAGAACCATTTTTATTGATTTTTCTGTAATATGAATAAAAGATTTTTATATTATTTTCTTTTATCACATTAAATAATTCAATATTACTTTTTGATTCAGTTTCTATATTTATTTTTTCAGATTCTATAATTTCTAAAAAATATCTTTTTATATCGTTTTCAGAATAATATTGATTTATCAATTCAAAAAAATATTCATCATATTTTATGTCGTTTTCAAACCAAGTATTAAGTTCTTCATCGTATCTAAATTGTTTAACTTCTTCTAATATATTTGCTCTATTTAATGTGCTAATATAAGAATTATCAAGAGAATATACTTTTTTTATTTCACCTGTTTCTTTATTTTCTTGACATACATAATTCATCAAATAACCTATATATTCTCTATTTCTATTTTCTAAATATTTTAGTTGGAAAAATTGAAACAATGTAAAACGACACATATAAAGATCAACTTGACAATTTTCAGTTTTATTTTCAAAATTTTCTATATCTAAGTTTATTTTTTTTATAATTTCTTGCATTAATAACCTCTTACTGCATACTCATCACATCATTAAGGTTTTATTTTTAATACTCTATTAATCACTTTGAAATCTTATTTTATAATTCCCATGCAAAGATTATTTTATCATAAAAATTTGCAGTAAGATAATTAAGCGATGTATTTGTCATTTTGAGCAATACATTGATTTTATTTTATACTATCTTGCCACATTAGGAACAATCTTGTTTTCATGTTTTTTTAGTCTTGTAATAGAGAAATGTTCCCAATCGTTTGGGAAACCTAATTTCTCTTTGTTGATAGATGGATAACGATTAAACAAGTTTATAATATCCGTTTCAAAAGATGAATCATAACACATCGTTTGTAAATAATAATTTATAATCATAGATATATAATAGAATCTGTTGTTACTAATGCCCTTAAATTCTGCAATCTGATTATGTTGTTTAGCTTTTATTTTGAATATTCTATTAAATAGTCTTGAATGATGTGCACAAATATTTCTTACCATACAAATTGGCTGTAACCAATTTGAAAATAATGCAATAAACGTTGCATCAGAGGAGAACCCTAAATATTCTGTTATTTGCTTTTTATAGCAATCCTTTAATGAATAATAAATTCTATGCAACGAACCTATTGTAAAAGTTTCTGCAGCCATCCAAAATGGTGGTAGTTGAGGCTCTGAATACTTCTCATAATATTTCTTTATGAAAGTTTCAGCATATTTATTATTTTTTTTCTTCTTTTTAATTTCTGATTGAATAGTATTAAGAACTTGTTGCTGTTGAGTGATAAATTCCTCTTCATCGGAATTTACTTTTATTAAATTAGAAATATATAATTCATCATTATAAAACCAGTGTGAACCAAATTGTTTGCACATAATATTTGAAATGGCTGCTCTATAAGCAATTTCTATTTGTTCAATAGCTTTAAATGTAATGTGTCTTAGTTCTTTATCAAAATTATATAGATTTACAATTTGAGCGAACTCAATATTATCAATAAAATTATGTTTGTTATCACATTGAAAAAAACGCATATATGATGATAAATGATAATAGCCAATTCTTTTAATTGTTTTAACAGCAGAATTTATATCGGCAACTTGTAATCCCCTCTTTATTAATAAGTCTATTTGTTCTTCTGCTGTTAAAGCATCCTTATTAAAAAATTCCATATATATCCCTTATAAAACAAAGGCACCCCGTTTTAGCATTGTCGTAGGACTAGAGGCTTGGAGTGCTCCAATAATATTATTATAACAAATATAGAAAATAATACAATATATTTGTTATTATTATTTCAATAATTACGTTAAATACATGATAAATATTGATTTATAACACTTCATGATTTGTAATAATTATGCTTTGCACATGTTTAAATATAAATTCTAAAAACTGTAATTCTCTTTATTTTGTGCTTTAATATATAATTTATATATGATATAAAAATCTTCTTTAGATAAAATTTTTAAGAGGAAAAGTTGTGAAAAAATACTATGAAACGGAAATTTTAAAATTTTTAAATGAGGGAGAATATTCTCCTTTATTTTGTTCTGATTTTTTACATTTTTTATTATCAAATAGGTGTGATATTCGTCAAATAGGGGATGAAATTAAATATCTTGAAGGTTTATCTACAAAAACGTTTACAAAAAAACAAACTAAATTTAAAAAAGGACCTTTAAAAAGTTTGTGGCATAAGCATTTTTTATTGCCGAAAATATTCCAAAAAACTGTGTAGATATTCTTAATAAACATAAAAAAAATTTTATAAAAAGAATTGAAAAAAACAAACAAGTTATGTTAAGAACTTTTTTGAATTTATTTGACAAAATAGGAATTGAATCACCTTATACTGGGCATCTTATAATTTATAAAAAAATCAACAATAAAAATTATTATTTAACATTAGCAAATCATAATGAATCAAATGAAGAAATATATGAACGAATAAAACAATATTTAAATTAAACTTAACTTCTAGTTAATAATATTTTCTCTGCATAACATTTTCTTCTTTCTACTACCAAAAATTCTACTCTTTTAAAATCAACAGTAAATTTATACAAATTAAATCAAACGACCGACCAATTTTCGTTCTTTTGTAACACAATGTAAAGCATTCAAATTCAATAATATTTTAATTTTTTATTTTTACTGAGATTTTTTCGTTTTTTGTAAATATTTATTTTTCAGAAAATTATAAATATCAAAAACGAATTATAAATATACATTTACTCACAATTTTTATTAGTAGGGAGAAGTTATGAAAAAGATAATTACAATATTATTACTAATTTTGCTCACAGCAAATACAACAGGAATATCCTATGCTGCACCTGTTGTACTTGGAGCAACAAAAACAGTTAAGCCAATCACATACAAACCAAATGCAAGAACTATCAACTACGCATTCATATTTGATGGACCATCTACAAAAAATTCAGAAGTACTAAAACAATTTAAAACTACAATTATTCAAACAACTGCACCCGATTATAAAGCCGGTTTTTCTGAAAAAAATATTTTTGTCGGAAACTGGACAGAAGAAAGTGCAAAAAAAGCATCAGAACAAGCACTTAATTCTAACGCAACAATGGTTATATCTTTAGGTTATTTATCTTCAAAATATTTAAACACTAAACACAACAAAGGGAAATTTGTCGTAACAATAGACCAATACGGACTTAGAGATATAGGAGCAGATTTTTTCAATCCTGTTCAACAATCCGTAAAAGGAATACTATTTTTTAACCGTTTAGCACATTTTAAAAAAGTTGCTATTTTGATGAATGACAGTTTTTACAAAACACAAAACAACTGGGAAAATCAACTTAAACCAAAACTTAAAGACATTAATTTTGGAATATTGCCTGTAAACAATAACAACATTCAAACCACACTAAACACTATTTCTGCAAAAGGTTATGATGCGGTAGTTTTAACACCTTTATTCAATCTTTCTGCTGAAAAAAGAAAAGAACTTATAGATGGTATCAATGCAAAAAAAATTCTTTCTTTCTCAACAACAGGTAAAGATGATGTCAAAGACGGAATTTTGCTTGGTGCTGGAGCTTATGATTTAGATAGAAAAGTAGCCGAAGCGACCTCATTTAATATTAAAGGAGTTCTTGACGGAAACAAACAAAATGCAAAAAAAATATATTTCTATGAAGATGAAATTGTCTTTTTAAACAAAGACACAGCAGATGCAATCGGTTACGACCCACATTTGAGAATATTAAACAATGCAGAAGTTATCTCAAACAAACAACTTCCAAAATATACTCTTACAGATATTTTCAACACTCTTGATATTCAAAACATTGATATTGAAAGAAAAAGTCTTTTAGTAAAAGCAGCAAAAAGAGCTTCTCTTGCAGCAATGCTAAGATACTTACCAACATTTCAAATGACATTGGGTTATCAACAATACAACCACGATTATGCAGAATCTACAACACTTTTATACCCTGAAAAAACAGGTGTTTTTCAAGCTGGATTAGAACAAATAATTTATTCACCTGCGCTTGTTACAAATATTCTTGTTAAAAAGAAAAAAGTATCTTTCCAAAAAGAAGAAGCACGTCTTGCAGAACAAAATCTTGGCATTCAAGTCGCTCAGCTATATATTGATGAACTTATTTTAGAAAATTTAGTTGCTGTACAAAAAGAAGACGTTTTACATTCGCGTGAAAATCTTGCAATAGCAAGAGTTAGAGAAAAAATGGGAAAATGTGGACAAGAAGAAGCAATGCGCTGGGCAACTCAATTATATGAACAAGAACAACAATTTTTGGCAATGAAATCTGATTTAAAAAATGTCAGATTACACATAAACAAACTACTTAACAAGCCTGAAATGGCAGAAAGATTTAGACTTGCAGAACTAAAAGCAACCGACCCAGCTTTTTATACAAGCGAAATTCATATTATAAATTATGTATCTACTCCAAACAATATGGAAAAATTTATAAAAATGTTGGTTGAAGAAGCATACAAAACTTCACCTGAACTTGCAAAATTAAAAGCAGCTCAAAAAATGAAACAATACGAAAAATCTATGTATTACCAAAAATTCTTCTTACCTGATGCAAAAGTTGATTTAACTTACACATCACTAATTAATAGAGAATTTACAGGCGACACAAAACTTCCTGCACAAAGTGTTTATGCTGCAAAAGCAAATGCTATGGCAAACGCGATGGGACACAGTAATATGGCAACAAATGTTGCACCAACTATCATTCCAAAACCAGAAGCAACAAACCTTTGCTTAGGAATTTGGGCAAAATGGAAACCTATCGAAGGTGGTACAAAAATAGCAGAAATTGCAAGAATTAATGCAGAAATTGCAGAACTTAAAAAATATGAAGATGCTGCAAAACTTGAAATTGAAGATAATATTCGTTCACACATAAATAACGCAATTGCAGGTTATTTCAGCATTGAAAAAGATTTCAAGGGAATGTACGCAGCAAAAGAAAACTATAAAATGGTACAAAATCTTTATTTAAAAGGAAAAGCTCCTATTCAGCAAATGATGGATGCACAAGTTGCATACAAAGTTGCAAAAGCAAGAGCATTAAACACTCAAAATTCATTCTTTAAAGAATTGATATGGGTACAAAGAGGAATTTGTGCTGTTAATTGGACAAAAGCGCCAAAAGAATCACATGATTTTATAGCAAATGTAAAAAAAGAACTTCAGGCTATTCCTGATTTTGAAGGTTTATAAACAGACATAATACACGATAATCTTTTCTAGGCGAGAAATTTTTCTCGCTTTTTTTTGCACTTTTTTATTCTTTATCTTCAAAATAAAACGAACAGATGATAACTTTTATATCTTAAAATGCGATAATTTTAACATGCATCAATATTACAAAAAGTATGTACCATATTTATTTTTACTTCCTGCAGCAGTAGTGCTTATGGTATTCTTTTTTATACCTTTTTTTCAAACTATTGTTTTAAGTTTTCAAGACTACAACACAAGTATCTACAATCCTACATGGGTTGGACTTGATAATTATTTTAAACTTTTTAAATCACCTATTTTTTACAAGGTTTTATGGAATACTTTTTTATATTTGTTTTTAGCCGTTCCAATTTTGGCAATTATACCTTTAATTTTAGCAATATTTTTAAACAACAAAATCAGATGTCTTAATTTATACAAAATTTTAATTTACTTACCTGTAATTGTATCAATTGTAGTTGCGGCAATTGCTTTCAAATGGTTATATGCTCAACAAGGGATTTTAAATTATTTTGTTGAACTTTTTGGATATGAACCAATCGGATGGCTTACCGACACGAATTTTGCACTGATTTCAGTTGTAATAGTTACCATTTGGAAAGGTATCGGCTATTATATGATGATTTATCTTGCAGGACTAATGGGAGTTCCAAAAGAACTTTATGAAGCCTGTGATATAGATGGTGCAAGCGGAATAAAAAAACATCTTACAGTTACTATTCCTCATATAATGCCTACTATCGCACTTGTTTCTACAATCAGTGCAATTTCTGCGATGAAAGTTTTTGCAGAAATTTATGTTATGACAAAAGGCGGCCCTTTAAATTCAAGTAAAACCATTGTTTATTATATTTATGAAAGAGCTTTTGAAAACCTTGATTTAGGTTACGCCTCTGCAATGGCTGTTATACTTTTGATTATTGTAATGATATTTTCACTAATCAATATTATGTGTTTTGAAAGGAATAAATATCAAATATGAAAAATTTATTTAAAAAATTCGGAATACATTCAATATTGATATTCACATCACTTTTATCAATATTTCCTTTTATTTGGTTAATTTCAACTTCTCTAAAAGGAAATACTGAAAACATATTTGCATACCCACCAACAATCATTCCAAGTGAATTTACTTTATCAAATTACATTGGAGTTTGGCATAAAGTAGATTTCGTTGCATATTTTATGAACAGCATGATTGTTGCAGGCGCAACAGTATTTTTAAATCTTTTATTATCTGCTCTTGCTGCATATCCTTTGGCAAGAATGGAATTTGCAGGCAAGAAATTTTCTTTCTTTGCGGTACTTGCAACCATTATGATACCTTTTCAAGCAATTATGCTACCTGTTTATTTAATAACTTTAAAATTAAATATGGTAGATAGCGTTAATAATTTTATGGGTTATTTAGGATTGATTTTACCTTTTGCCGTAAATGCTTTTGGAATATTTTTAATGCGTCAAGCATTTTTAACTATACCTAAAGAAATGGAAGAAGCCGCAATAGTAGATGGCTGCAACATTGTTCAAATGTTTTTCAAAGTTCTTCTTCCAATGGTAAAACCATCACTTGCTGTACTTGCAATCTTTACATTCATTGGTTCTTGGGGTGAATTTTTATGGCCAAGCATTGTTTTGACAAAAGAATCTATGTACACTCTTCCTGTTGGAGTAAATAATTTGCAGGGAATGTTTAGTTCAAACTGGAGATTTATAGCGGCCGGTTCAATTCTTTCTACCGTTCCAATCGTTGTATTTTTCTTATTTATGCAAAAATATTTTATCTCTGGTGAAAATGAAGGTGCAGTAAAAGGTTAATTTATTATATTGCTTTGATTTTTTTTACTTTTTATAGTATCTTTTTGTATAAAAAAGCAGTATGAATTTTTGGAAAAAAGATGATTAAAACACATATAGTAAAAAAATATCAAAATATTTTAGAACAAATATCTTCTTTTGAAGAAGATTTTAGTTGTTTTAATCCTGAAGATTTTAAAAATAAAACAAAAGAATTAAAAGAAACTGCAAAAAATACTGAACAAGAAAAATTTTTAAAAGATTTCTTGCCTCAAGCAATAGCTGTATGTTCAATATTGTTCGAAAAAACTTACCAAAAAAGATATACTGACGAAGAAAAAATAGTTTCTATAATATTAAATGACGGAAAAATTATAAAAGCACAAGAAAGCGACTATGCTATAACTCCAATTATCGCAATTTCTTATCTAAATTCTTTAATTGAAAATAGACATACACACATAACAAACACAAATATTGATATAATCAAAAAATATACTAAGATTTTTCAAGAAATTTTTTCTAAATTAGATATTTCTTTTAACACAATTCTTGAAAACGAAGTAACATTTGAACAAAAAGTTGAAGCTTACAAATCAAGCGTAATTTATACTACACCAACTCAACTTACACTTGATTATACTTATGACCTTTCAGAAAGAGGAAAAGTAGTATTATTAAAAGACAAAACAGATTTATTTATTGCACAAGATGCAGATATTTCTCTTGATATTGAAGCATTTAATACCTTTTCAACAGAAGATTTTAATGGCGATGAAAAATGTATTTCTATCAAAGGTGTAATTAAAAAATATAAAAACTTATGTGGTTTAACATCTACATTCGGTAAAAACTTTAAACAAATAATAAAAGATTACAATACAAATTTTATAAAAATCTTTGATGAAACAGACTTAAACATTGTTGAAACTAATATATTTAAGTCAAAAATGGATGTATATAATGATATTATCGACTCTTTAAACAACATGGAAGAAAATCATAAACCGGTAATCATAATATACAACGAAGAAGATGATATTCTACCAACAATTTTAAAAAGAAATAATATAAAATATAACATCATAACACCTCTTCCTTACCAAGAAGATGCTATGGCTGAAAAAGATTCAGCTAATGAAGGCAATATTACACTAATATCTTCACTTGCTATTCTTAGAACAAATATAAAACCACAAGATTATTATCTAATTATGACAGAACATTGTTTTTCAGACATATTAGAAAATCACATTTTAAGACTTTCAACAAAAGATAGAAAAATATATTTATCACTTGAAGATAAAATTTTATCTGTCGCAATACCTAAATTTATTTTAAATTTTATAAAAAGGACTTGTCCTACAACACTAAGAAACCGTTTCTTATTTAAAAATAATTTCAATAAAATTTTGAAAAAAATAAAAGAACAAAGAGCTCCAAAATTAAAAAATATTTTTGAAATTTCAAACAACAAATATTGTATGGTTTGCAGAAGATATTTTTATACAAAAGAGCTTAATAATATGTGTCCATGCGGAAGTGGAAAAACATATAAAAAATGTTGTTATAAAAACTAAAAAAACAGGAGAAAATAATGTCAATAATAAGATATCCAGATGTAGAATGGACACTTCCTTTAGCAGGTTGGGCTGATAATTATGCGCTTTCTATAGTTGATGCACTTAGATTGTTAGATGAAAAAATAAAATTAAACATTCAAGGTTCATATTTTTCTTCACTTACGTCAATTGGTACAAAAACAAAACGAATTAACAATCAAAAGAATTTTGAAAAACTATTAGCAGCATATATAAACCTAAATGCAAACTTGCGTATTGATTTTAGTACACCATTTACACTATTAAAAATAGAAAATGACATTACAAACTATCTACTTGTACTAGGAGAAGATTATCAAGCAGATTTTATAATCTCAAATAATGATGCTTATGACTTAATAAAAAGAGAACACAAAAAACTACATTGCATCGCATCTGAACTTATCGCAGTAAAAAAATTCCAAAATCCAAACAACACAGAAAACTACGATATAGAAAAAGAAATAGATTTATATAACGAATTATGCGAAAAATATGACGCTGTAATTTTAAGACCAGAATTTTCAAAAAATTATTTACTTGATAATTTGGACAAATTCAAAAATATTTCAAAACTAGAAATAATCGTAAACAATCCTTGTTTAGAAAATTGTCCACAAATATTAGATCACTTAATTGCAAAACAACAATTTTACGAAAATAGAGAAAAAATGTATGGTAATCAATACTGCTACATGGAAGAAACAGAAATGCCATTAAAAGAAAGACTAAAAAATAATAACATCCATAATATTGAACTTATAGACAAACTTGTAGCAGCAGGAATTAAAAGAATAAATCTTTGTGGAGGAACTAACGATATGTTAGCAAATTCAAATATCTCCTCAATGCTTAACTATATGATAAAAGATTTTGATACAACCCAAATGCTTTTCTCACAAATTGAAAAAAGTTCTTTTGAAATACCAAGAGTAGAATATTAATTATTTGACACATTTTTCATCTTAAATTATAATTAACAAAGATTATTAGTCAAAAATCATAATTTTGTAGGATATAAAAAACAATTTAGTTTGATAGACTGACTGTAATCTATAGTAGAAAATCGTGTGGGAATTAAGATGAAGAGAAATTTAAAATTAGTCTTGTGTGCAGGTGTTTTGGCTTCACTATGCATGACTACACAAGCAAACGCATTTGAAGAAATTACACTAGACAACTCTAGTGCTATTTCAAGCGCTACAAATCAAGAAATAGCATACAATGTTCCAAACATTGATGTTCGCTCTGATGTAGATGCTCAAAGCCAAATGGATTTTGTTTCTGAAGATCCTTCTTTAAGATTATCTCAAGCATTAGCTCCTCAAATTGCATTAGGAGAAGATACAGAAGGATCAGTAAGTGAAGAAGCTGGTTATCAACCAACTTTTATTGATAGAATCACAAAACAAGAATACAGACCTGGTCCTGTAAGAATGTTTAATGATGAAGGTTGGAAATTTGACCGTGGACCTATCAAAAGAATCAAAATGGGTTTCTTCTATTTTGGTACTGATACAATTTCTTGGCCATATAATGATTCTGTTTCATCAAAATGGAAAGATGGTTGTGCAGAACTTTCAGCTCAAGTTTATTTTAGAGAAAAAGGCGATAGCAAAACTTATTTAAGATTAAATTACAACTTCCTAAGAAACTTGGATAATCACCCAAGTGGATTTATGGAACGTTGGTCTGAATTAGGTTTGGTACATGAATTTAACAAACACAATGCAATTCACGTTGGTCAAACTTATAGATTGCCAATCACTTTAGAAGGTTACAAAAACACTTCTGCATTAGATATGCCAACTCGTACACAAATCGGTAGAACTTATGGTAACACTCGTTCTTTCGGTGTTAGATACATAGGTAACTACAAATATGCAGATTTTGACTTAGGTGTTTATAACAGTACAAGATACTGGAGAAAATTTAACGGTAACGGCGGAGATTTCTCAGGTATTGTTAGATTTTATCCATTTGCTAACTTAGACAAAGATAAATGGGGTAAAATTACTATCGGTTCTACTTTGAACGCAGGTAGAAATGATAACCAATACGTTGTATCCAGTGTATTCCTAGGTTATGACTACAAAAGATTCCATAACCTATTTGAATATGCTCACGCTAATGGTTACAACAACGATACAACTTGTAGTTCAGCAGTATCAGAAGGTTTCTACGATACAATGATGTTTGATATCACTAAAAAACTTCAACTTGTTGGTAGATTTGATTACCTTAACGCTAACGTTGAAAAGAGAACTGGTAATATCTCAAGAGAATACTCAGTTGGTCTTAATTACAGAATAAACAAAAACTTAAGACTATTAGGTTCTTATATGTTTAGACAAATTACTGATGGAACATACTCTCACGCTGTAGCTCTTCAAGCTCAAGTAAAACTATAAGAAACCTTATATAAAAGAAAAAAATAAAGCCTTGATTTTTCAATCAAGGCTTTATTTTTTTTATAAATAATTAATTAAAATTAACTATTTAGCATTTTTTATAATATCAGCAGTTATATCATCACCACCATATAAAACAACACCTTTTGCTAAAACAATATTATAATTTTTTGCTTTTGCTTGAGCTGAAATTGTATTAGAAATAGATTTATCAATATCTTTTAATCTTTTTGCATAATCAGCTTCTAGCGCTGCTGTTTTTGAACGTAATTCTTTATTATATTTATCTTCTAATACTTTTTTCTTAGCTGCATCATTAGTTCCTGCAACACTTTTCTTAGCTTCTTCTACAAAAGTTTGTAACTTTCTTACTTTTTGTTGTTGTTCTGATTTTAAAGCTTTTACTTGAGCTGAACTTGCAACAACTTTTTGAACATCAACCACTGCAATTTTTGTATTTGCAATATCTGACAAAGCAACGTTATTTATACCAACGCCTAACAAAAATGCGCAAACTCCAACAGAAATAAATTTAAAATTTTTCTTCATTCTTTTCTCCTTTATAAACTATATTTCTATACATTAACATACTATTAATGTTTATGCACTTACTCTTTTATCTGTAATTTTTGTTATAACAAAATATGTTAAATAATAAATAAATAAAAGAATAAAAGATTCAAATACAAGATTTAATTTCAAATCTTTTAATAAATAAACATACATTGCACTTGCTGGTACAAATGAAAATAATATTTGAGCAAACTTTTTATAAGGAACTTGCCAACCATGATTTGGAACAACAACAATTGTACTTAACAAGAAATACACGATATTTCCAATCAAAGTTGCAATACCTAAACCAACTAAGCCCCATTTTTTGATAAATATTACATTTAAAACTAAACCAGTTATAGCTGAAATAACCCTTATGATAGTATCTAAATAAGTTTTCTTACTCAAATGATATTGCAATGTAGTAAAATCTGTCATAACAATAAAGAACACAGAGAAAGATAAATATGGAACTAAAACCTCTGCGCCTTTAAATTTTGCATTTGAAAGAAACATAACAACTTCTTGTGCATGCAAAGAATACAAAGCAATAACTGGCAAAGAAAACAACGCCAAAAGATAAGTTAGTTTTGAAATCAAAGGTCTAACATCTTTATTTTGCTCATACAAACTATAAATTCTTGGAATAGATGCAAAAGTAATAACAACAAATGTTGTCATAAGAATTGAGAATGTAGCGTTATAAGCAACACCTACAAGCCCCACTTGATCTGCACCATGAAGTCCATGCATGATAAATCTATTACTTTGGTTGATTATCCACAAACTCAATGATGTAACAGAAATTGGGACTCCATAAAATACCAATGTTTTTAAAATATTAAACTTTGGTTTTGTCCATACAAAATATTTTTTTATGTCAATCTGACACAAAAGAACAAAGTCAATAAATATGATAGAAATACACATACCTAAAAGAATAGAATATGCTCCCAAGTGAAAATATTTCATTAAAATATAAGAAATACCAATTGACAAAAATTGGTTTATGATAGTTGAAATCGTATAATTTAAAGGTTTTATCTGCGCTCTTAAAATTTGGAAAAACAAAGCCCTAAAAGCAACAGGAATAATCAAAATTAATACAAATAAAATTAATTTTACCGGAATCTTAAAAAATGCCTGCACCTGTGGAATACAAATATAAATAGGTGTCAGCAAAAACATAATTGAAAGATTTATAAGCAATAAACTTATCAAAGTTGTAAAATACTTTGACGCGTCTTGATTAATTTCATGATGTTTAAAAAAACGAAGTCCGCTTAAACCTACCCAATCAGAAAAAATTATACAAAGAAATGACAAAAATGCGATTGAAAGCATATATGTGCCATATTGTGTTTTTGATAATAAACTTGTATAAATCGGAATTGATATTGCATTTCCTACCAACCCACAAAATTTCGATGGTGTATATTTTAAAATATCTTTCAATAAATCTTTAAAATATAATCTCTCTTCTTCATTTGTTATCTTTTGATAACACTCAACATTACCAGCCATAAAATTAATAAATCCTAACTTATTACACTTAAATCAATATTAG
>JAKSUT010000160.1 GCA_024408705.1 bacterium
TTTAAATTATACCTTTACTTTAAATCTTTATTTCCCGATTCCTTTGATTTCTATTTGAACATTGTTTGTAATGATTTTGTTAAATCATAAATTGTATCTTCAACAAAGTCAGCAAACAATGCTGATAAACTTCTATTTTCTACAACTTCAAAAGCATAATAAATAGGATCTTTTGCGTTGTTAAATCTCATTCTTCTATCGTTTTGATTTCTTTGTAATAAATTTGTATTATAAGTTTCAGTCATCATCTTTTTAATCTCTCTTAATTATCTCTTACATATATATAAAGTATATACTCTTAAAAAAATTGCCTTTTTGGGTTAATAATTATTAAGTATTGTAACGAAAACTTGTTTATGTTATAATAGACTGTGTTATAGAAAGAGGTACAGCACTATGAAAAAAATATTAATCAGTTTATTATCAATATTTATTATCACAGGAACAGCTCTTGCAGCAGGAACAAAAGAAGAGGCAAAAGCATTTTTCGATAGCTATGTAAATGCAGCAAACACATATAGTCCTAGTTTGCTTTCTATGTATTCAAACAACGCAAAAATATATAGAGAAGTTGTAAAACCTAACGGACAATTAGTTGACGTACCATTTACAGTTCAAGATTACAAAAAACAAATGAAAATAAGCCAAGCTGTTGCTAAAATGAGAAAATACAAAAATTATTATTCAAACATTCAAATAACACCTGTTTCAAATGGTTTCAAAATTACAGCAAAAAGAAAACCATCACTTAGCAACTACAAACTTGGTATGACAATGGTTGTACAAAAACAAGCAAGTGGAAAATGGCTAATTGTTGAAGAAACAATGCAAACTAAAGAACAAATTTTCTTAAGATACGCAAAATAGGATTTTTATATATGCTTAAAAATTTCAGATTTTTAACATCAGGAGAATCTCACGGAAAATGTTTAAACGCAATAATTGACGGTATTCCCGCAGGTTTTTCAATCAAAGAAGAAGAAATAAATTCTGACCTCAAAAAAAGACAAGGTGGCTATGGTAGAGGCGACAGAATGAAAATTGAATTTGATACTGTCGAAATAAAGTCAGGTATTCGTTTTGGAAAAACATTAGGAACACCAATTTGTCTTGAAATAAAAAACAAAGACTATCAAAATTGGGAAAAAATTATGAGCATCTTTGGAGAAGAAACATCTGAAAAAAGTTTTTCTTCACCAAGACCTGGACATGCTGATTTTGCAGGTGCAATAAAATACGACGCTAAAGATTTAAGAAATATTCTAGAGCGTTCTAGTGCTAGAAAAACCGCAATAACAGTTGCAATAGGTTCTATTGCAAAACAAATTTTAAAAGAATTTGAAATCACAACAGAAAGCAAAATTATTGATATAAAAACTAAAACAACCGAAGACGATATAAAAAAACTTATTGATGAAACAAAAGCCTCTGGCGACACTCTTGGCGGAAACATTGAAATAAAAATTTCAAACTTACCAATCGGACTTGGTTCTCACGTTCAAGAAGACAGAAAACTCGACGGAAAACTTGCACAAAATCTAATGGCAACACCTGCAATAAAATCAGTAGAAATAGGTTTGGGAAAAGAATGTGCAAACAAATTCGGAAGCGAAGTTCACGATGAGATATTTATTGAAAACAATAAAGTTTTCAGAAAAACAAACAATGCCGGCGGAATTGAAGGCGGAATAACAAATGGTGAAGACATCATTATCAAAGCCACAATGAAGCCTATACCAACATTGAAAAAAAGTTTAAACACAATAGATTTTAAAACTATGGCACAAACAGAAGCGCACTTTGAACGTTCAGATACTTGTGCAGTTGAAGCGTGTGCAATTGTTTTAGAAGCTAAAGCTGCCTGCGTAATTGTTGATGAAATATTTGAAAAATTCGGTGGTGATAGCATTACAGAGATAAAAAGAAACTATGAAAACAGAAAACAATACTAAAAATATAGTTTTGACAGGAATGCCAGGTGCCGGAAAAACATCTGTCGCAAAAGAATTATCAAAACACTTTGCTAATTTCAACGTATGCGAAACTGATTTAATGATAGAAAATCTTGAAAAAAGAACTATTACAGAAATATTCACACAAGATGGAGAAGAATATTTTAGAAAAGTTGAAAAAGATTTAATAGAAAAAATATCAAAAAATAACAAACAAATTTGCTCTCTTGGTGGCGGTTCTTTTATTAACGAAGAAAATATAACAAACCTACAAAAAAACAGTATAATTTTTTATTTAAAAACAGACATAAACACAATTTACGAAAGAATTAAAAACGAAACACAAAGACCATTATTAAAAACAACTAACCCGAAAAATACACTAAATGACCTTTTAACAAAAAGAGAAAAGCAGTATAATAAAGCTGACGTAATAATTGATACAACAAATAAAACATTAGAAGAAATAGCACAAGAAATCATAAAGGAATACAAAAAACTATGATAGAAGAAAGAATTAACGCAAATATCAGCAAAGACAAAACTTACCCTATATTTATTTCAATAGACAAAATCAGCACTATTGAAGCTCATTTAAGAGATTTTACAAATGCAAACAAATTCCTTATCGTTATAAGCGAAAAAGTAAATAAATTATATGGAAAAGAATTAAATTTTAAAAATTCAATCAAATACGTATTAAAAGATGGCGAAAAAGAAAAAAACATAAAAAACTATCAAAAAATAATGAATTTTGCTATAAAAAACAACCTTGAAAGAAAAGATTGTATTGTTGCAATAGGTGGCGGTGTTGTCGGCGATATTGCAGGTTTTGTAGCTTCTACATATTTACGTGGCATTGATTTAATCCACATTCCAACAACATTACTTGCTTGCGTTGATTCGTCAGTTGGTGGAAAAACAGGAATTAATACACAAAAAGGTAAAAATTTAATTGGAAGTTTTTACCAACCAAAAGCTGTTATTTGCAACGTAAACTTTATAAAAACACTTGATGAAAGACAATTTAAAACAGGTTTAGCAGAAGTTTTAAAATACGCATTCATCGAAAGAAATTGTCAAATAGATGGAACAACAAACTTTTTAGAATACTTGGCAAAACACGAAAAACAAGTCCTAGAAAGAGATATCAGAACTATCGCACTACTAGTTAGAATATCACTAACATTTAAAGTTTTTGTTGTTGAACAAGACGAAAGAGAATG
>JAKSUT010000161.1 GCA_024408705.1 bacterium
ATTAATTTGTGAGAATTGAATAATTTTATTTTTACCACGTTTTTTAGCGTTGTATAAAGCGTGTTCTGCGTATCTGATAACTGTGTTAGCATCTTCTTCAACATTTTCTAAACAAGGATATGTTGAAATACCACCTGAAATAGTGATAGGATGTCTTTCTTCTTCACCAGCAGGAATAAATTCCATTCTTTCAATTTCTCTTCTAAATCTTTCTGCAAATAAGAAAGCATTTTCTTCTGGAGTGTTAGGAAGAACAAGTAAAAATTCTTCATCACCATATCTTGTTAAAATATCTTCTTTTCTTACAAGTGATTTTAGTTTGTCAGCTAATGAACGAAGAAGAATGTCGCCCCATTCATAACCGTACATATCGTTTACAACTTTGAAAAAGTCGATATCGAATAACAAGCAAGAAAGGCTTGTATTGTATCTTTTTGCACGAGATATTTCAGCTTCAAGACGTTCTTGAAGATAATTTCTGTTGTGTAAACCTGTTAGTTTATCAGTAGTTGTAGCTACTGCTAGAGTTTCTCTTAAATCCATTGTTTTCAACAATGCAGATACTCTTACTTCAAGTTCTTTGTTATCAACAGGAGTTTTTATAATATCGTAACTTAAAGCTCTTACTGTTACACCTTCAGGAGTATCGCCGATAAATAACAACGGACAAGGGAATTTTGTTGTCATTATAATATCTTTTACATCAACACCTTCTTCAATGATAATTAAAGCTGGTTTTAATAAAGAAAATTCTTTTATTTCTTCTGCTGCTTCTATTCTTATATTTGTTTCTTCAATATTTGATAAAATAGAAACTAAATTAGATTGTTTTTGTGTTGAATAAATTACAATATTTTTCATATACTTCTCCTTGATACTTTTTATTTTATCAGAATTATGTAAAAAAACAATAGTTTTAATATTTTATTTTTCTGAATTATCAAGTTTGTCATATAATTGAGCATTAATTTCGCCACCGATTAATAGTAAAACAGATGTGTAATACATCCAAACCATAAGCATTGCAAATGCTCCAATTGCACCATAAACTCTGTTATATGTATGTAAGTTGTTTACATAAATTGAAAAGCCCCATGAGCCAACTAACCAAAATACACAGAAAAAGAAAGTTCCTGCAAATGTACATTTTCTTTTTAATTTTTCTTCTCCTTTGAAATCAGGAAGAATGTAAAAATTAATTAGAGCCATTATGTATAGTGCCAAAAATGTTACAGGCCAACGGGTTATCAAAAATATTTGAGATGTTAAATGTGACATTCCCATATATGTTACAAGAAAACTTATAATGGTTTTACCGAATACAATGGAGTTTACACTTAAAAATAAAATAAAAGTGTTTACGAAAACCATGATTGTAGATAAAATTCTTGTGTATATAAAAGAACGTGTTTCTTCAACTTTGTAAGCTCTATTAAGTCCTTTCAAAATACATGCTACAGCATTTTGAGTTAAAAATAATGTTATGCAGAAACCAATTATTACCATTAATCCGCCGTTTTGGAAAATCATAACTTCGTTTAAAACGGTGTGGATAAGTTTCATTGATTCTGCTGGAATAACATTTGAAAGACCGATAAGGATAGGATTAATAAAATCACTGTTTCCCATCCAACCAAAAACAGCCATTATAAATAACATAGCAGGGAAAATACCAAGCATTAGCCAAAAGCCCATTTCTGCTGCCATTCCAAAAAAATCATTTTCAATAATTTCTGTTATTACATATTTAATTGCTCTTATGATTTTTTTCATTAAAGTTCCTTGTTAATTTCTGCAATAAGTTTTTTTGCAGTTTCTGTAACAGAATATTTTGTAGTACATCCGGCTGCAAATTTATGTCCTCCGCCACCGAATATTGAACAAATTTTTGCAACATCAATTTTTTTGCTTCTCATTGAAACTTTACAACTTTTTGAGTCAATTTCTTTTGCTACAAAAGAAACTTCTGTTGTGAACATAGAACGCAAAGTTTCAGCAATTCCGTCAGTTGCATCATTTTTTACATTATATTTTTCCAAATCTTTGTTGTAAATAATTGAATATGCAATTTTATCATTATTTTCAAATTTTGCGTTATTTATGCAATGGCTTTGAAAAAGTATAATTTCTTTTGATTTTGATTCATAACATCTTTTGTATAAATCATTTGGATTAACACCTTTGTCGATAAGTTCTCCGCAGGCATTTAAAACTTTTGAAGTTGTATTTTCAAATTTAAATCCGCCTGTGTCTGTTAAAATTCCAACGTATAATGAAGTTGCAATTTCTGAATCAATTTCCCAATTTAATTCTTTTAGAATATCAAACAAAACTTCAGAAGCAGAGCTAGCTTCAGGTTTTACAATAGCCACTTCTCCAAAATTGTCATTTGTTTTGTGGTGGTCGATATTTATTGTGTGTTTAGCTTTGTTGAATAATATTTGTGCATCTACAATTCTATCTAGTGCAGCAACATCAACAGTTATAACTAAATCGTATTCTCTTGATTTATCAATATCTGAAACATTTTTTACAGTTTTTATATGTGGCAAAAATTCATATATTTTTGGAATAGGTGAAATGATTAGCATTTCAGCTTTTTTCTTATATTTTTTGTAAATACTTGAAAAAAGTCCGCACATACAACCTAAAGTATCTCCATCAGGGTTTATGTGAGAAATTATTAGTATATTTTTTGAATTTTTTATTAAATTTTCAAAATTATTACAGTTTTCCATGTTTTAAAATCTTAATGTTATAATTTATTTATGCACGTTATTATACCATAAAAAATATATTAAAGAGGTTTGTATTGGGCAAAAAGATTTTATATACTTCATTTGAGGATACAGAATCAATTATCGAAGAATTTATGTCTTCTGATGATATGAAAAAAGCAATAAAAAGAAAAACTTTGTATAATTTTTGGGATAAAGTTGTCGATGCAAAATTTAAAAATAAATCAAAACCTTATTCAATGATGGGTGGTGGAGTTATGGTTATTGCCTGTGAAAATTCAGTTGTGGCTCAAGAACTTACTCTTAGAAAAATTCAGATTATGCAAAAATTTAAACCCTATTTATCTTCTTTGAATATGAATATTAAAGATATGAGATTTGATATAAAAAAATGGGAAG
>JAKSUT010000162.1 GCA_024408705.1 bacterium
AACCATTGATATTGTTGTCCAAGTTTTTTCTTAGCACCTAAGAATGGGTGTATTCTTTGAATTAGAATAAATGGGTCTAAAACTTTTGCCATTTGTTTTTCTTTCAAAGTATTAGAATCTTTTGCAGTTGTGTTGAATGCTCTTATTTCTTTGTTCAATAATGGAACATCAAATTTTGAGTTGTATGCAACAATTACACCATTTTCTTTGTTTAAAGTTTTGTCCAAGAAAGTAGTGATATAATCTTGAATTGTTGGAGAATCTTTAACCATGTCATCAGTAATTCCATTAACAGAAGATGCTTCTATCGGAATTGGAATTTCAGGATTTATTAGTTGGTTTACGTGTTCATTTTCAACAATTTTACCATTTCTTATTTGAGATGTTGCAATTTGAACAATTTTATCAGCTTTTGGATTTGTACCTGTTGTTTCTGTATCAAATACAACCGCATTTAAAATTAAGTTTCCGTCTTTGTCTGTGATTGGAGTATCAAGAGATTTTCCAAAACGTTCGTTGTATAAGAATTCTAAATTTTTAGCAAATTGTTCTTTTGCACTTTCAGAAGATAATGTGTGTGAAACAGCAAGTGGAGAACGTCTGTTTTCTGGGTTGTAACGAGTTGTCCATTGTGTTCCAAATTCTGAGCCTTCAGAATAACTTTCTGATAATGCCATTGAAAATCTGTAAGCTGCAATTTCTGCGGCTGTTGCAGAAATGATATTCAAAGGTTCTTTTGCAAGTTTTTCAATACCGATTTTTGTAAAATCAATAAAGTTTTTGTCAGGAGTATAAATTCCAAGACCTTGATATTGTTTTCCTACAACTTTTTGAATAACATTTGTTTCAAATCTTAGACCTTTAAAAGCAGGTTTATTAAAAGGTAAATAATATACATTTGATAAACTGTTATTTTGTTTGTATTGAGGCATTACGGGGTTTGACATAACTTTGTTTTGTTGTGTCGTAATATTTTGCCTTCTACCATTACTAATTGGGATAACTTTCATGTTCTATTAACCTTCTGTATTTAAATGTTTTATTGGAATAACTTTTTGTTTTAGTTCTTCATAATCAGATTTTGAGTAATTCCAATCTAATGTAAACTGTTTAACGAAATTTTTTGCTAGTGATGGAGATTCAAATGCTACCATCATTTCGTTATTGCCTCTTTTGAATTTTGGTTTTGCGTTGTGGCGTTTTTTGATAATGTTGTAATAGCCTATTATTGTACGAAGTTCAGCCATTGCATCTTTATCATCATTTTTCTTAAATTCATAATTAGTGTCATTTGCAGTTACAAAGTGTGCATCTTTTTTGAATTTAAGTTTTACACCTTCTACTTCAATTTCTGCTTCACCTTTGTTTTTCAATGCTGTATAAGCTTTTCTGAATTCGCTTAATCTTGTTTTTAAGTCTTCATAAGCATTTTCATTGTTTGTCCAATCAAGTGAAGGGATATGAAGTTTTGATTCATTTTGTTTTACTTGTTTTAGTGAATCTTTGATTTTTTCATTGATTTCTTCAACAGTAAGTGTGTAATCGTTTCTGAAGCCTTTATCAAGATTTTGAGTTAAACCTTGTGTTGAAAGGTTTGTAGAACCGATAACAACTTCTTTGTCATCAAAAATAGTACATTTCATGTGCATTCTTTGACGAGTTTGTTTATCGGTTTTGTAAATTCGTACATCAACACCATTTTCAATCAATTCATCATAAGCATTTTCGCAATATGGGAATTCATCTAAAATAGATGGTTCTACGATAAATTGAGCATCAAGTTTTCCTGATTGAACGTTTTTGATTATTGTTTTAACAAGTTCTTTGTCTGTTAGTACAAAATTCATACTTCTGATTTTTGTTGCAGTATTAAATCTGTCCATTAAGTATTCTTTTGTTGTTTCTAAACCGTTTTCGCCAATCAATTCATATTCTTTTGGTCTTGTTTGTAGAATTTTAATTTTTGAATTTTCAATAGGATTAACATCTATTGATTGAACTTTGCCTTCTCTGTATCTGTTTTTTGCTTCAGGAGTGTCAAAGTATTCTTTTAAAAGTTTGTTGTATTCAACATTTTCTTCTTTGATTTCTTTGTTGATACCATTGTAATTAGCTTGGTCAGCTTTGTCTAAAGGTCCAGCGATAAGTTTAGTTTCGCCAAGTCTTTGCCATGAGAATTTTAAATCCGGAATAAATATTTCGTTTACTAAATTATCCACTTCAGAGTTTTTCTTGTTTGGCAATCTTTCTATTCTAACCATCGCATCGTGGTTTGCAGCAGAGTGAGTACCCCAGTTCATACCACCAACGTAAGCCACTTTGTCATCAACTACAATAAGTTTTTTGTGGTTTAGAGTTGCACCTTGTTGTGCTGCTCTTGGATAAGGAACAACGTCTATATTTTTGCTTTTCAAGAATTTTATCATATCTTGGTTTGCATAATGTCTTACATTGTTGCCTTTTCCGTCAATATACCATTTATGAGCATCAAGTATGATTTGAATGTTCATATCAGGATTTTCTTCTTTTTTCTTAACTATTTCAAAAAGAAGTTGTTGTTGTTCTTTTGCGCCTGCTGTGTTTTCTGCTCCATTTTTTGCCCAGTAATTACCATCTACGGACATGTTTTGGAATTCGAACATTTCAACTAAAATAGACTCTTTTGCATTTTTGATGTCTTCTAATTGTTTTTTGAAAATTTGTTCACCGTCAATCAATGTTGTAACTTTTGAATTTCCAACATTTGCACTCTTGCTATCGACTGCTTTTGGTGCTGTTTTAATAGAATCTAGTTTTAAGCTCATTGCCAAAAATGCTGCAGTTGATAACCCTGCTTTGTAGGCTTTTTTTTCAATTTCGTCAGCTATTTCAAAAGGAACTTTTGAAAGGTTAAATAATTTTTCTCCAGATGCAGGTTTTATTGGATTGGTAAATGGTTTCTTCGGCAATTTTGCGCCAAAGCTGAGTAATTGAAATTGAGACCCTTGTTTTGCATTGCTATGGTACGGTTGGACAGATAATGTATTATATGTCATTTTACACCCCACGCCTAGTAAAAGATACCACATATTATATTACATT
>JAKSUT010000163.1 GCA_024408705.1 bacterium
TCGATAGAAATAAATACGCTCTTGCTGATGAAACACCAGTTTACACAGCAGGCGCTTCTAAATCCGCATGGGTTTCACCTTATACATCATTTGAAAATGTAAAACTAGATAACGGCCCTGATGTTGATGCTATCACTTATGGCTCATATTTTGGTGGCGACAGTGAAGTTTATTCTCTACGTCACGGTTGGGATGCTGTTTATTCATTGTATGCAGGTTACAATGGAGCTTACCAAACATTTGAAGGCATTAATATGAACTACAATGGTGGTTCAATTGGTGCTAGTGCAAACTTCTTCAAAGGTAATTTCTTCACCGCAATCAACCTAGCCGTTGGTGCAGGTGTTTCAAACGCAAACACAATGTATGGACCTGAATATTCAACTCTACTTAACGCAGGTGCTGCAGTTAAAGCAGGTTATAACTTTGAATTCAAAGATGGTTTACACATCTTACAACCAAGCTTGATGATTGGATATTCGCTTGTAAATACATTTGATTATACAAACGCAGCAGGTGTTGATATCACATCTGACCCACTACATGCGATTGTTATCCAACCTCAATTAAAATACATCTTAAATCTTAAAAACGGATGGCAACCTTATGCAGCAGTTAGAATGGTGTTTAACATAATGGATAAAGCTAAATTCTACGCACAAGACATTGCTTTTCCTGAAATGAGTATGAAACCTTATGTTCAATATGGATTAGGTGTTCAAAAACAATGGGGTGATAGATGCACAGGTTACGTTCAAGCAATGGTACGTAATGGCGGAAGAAACGGTGTTGCTTTATCACTTGGCTTCAAATGGCAACTTGGCAAAGGCGCACCTAGCAGATTGTAATTTAGTAAAAAATATTGTAAATTTGTAATATATAAAAAATGAAAGGAATTAAAATATGAAAAAAGGTATATCATTATTTTTAGCGATGATGTTTTTGTCTTTTAATGCTTGTTATGCAGTGGCTGATTCATCACAAATGGAACACTTACAACAACCAGAAAAAGTAACTAAAAAATCACCAACAACTTTGGTTAAAAATGATAAAGTCTTAAAAACTGTACTTGAATATAACATAATTCAAGTAACATTTGCAGAAGATTTTACATCTAAAAATGCTAAAGTTGGAGATGAAATAAACTTTCTTTTAGATGAAGGTTTAACTACAAATGAAGGAACTAAACTTTTGCCTCAAGGTACAAAATTAGTTTCTGAAATTACTGGTATTCAAAATCCTCAATCATTTAATAGAAGTGGTAAAATAACAATTCAATTTAAAAATGTTGTAACTCCTGACGGTAAAGTTATTCCTATAAAAGCAAAAGTATTTAAAAAAGACTTCTTATCAAGAGGTAAATTAAATGCTTTAGGTAAAGGTATGGGCTCAACTCTAACAGGTATAGCAGTTGGTATTGGTGCTGGTTGTGGTATTGGTGCAGCAGCAGGTGCAGTTGTCGCAGGTGGTTTTGCAATCGGTTTACCTGTTGGTTTTGCAATTGGTGCTGTTGCTGGGTTAGTAACTCCTGGGTTATACTATAAAGCAAAAGCTGGAGATAAATTGTTAATTCAATTAACTGATAATTTAGAAATTTCTGAATAAAAAATATTATTTTTAAAGAATAAAAAAACTCCGATTGAAATTAATCGGAGTTTTTTTTGATTTGTTATTTGAAATCCTTAAAAAATTAAAATATTAATTTTTTGTTTATTTTTTCAAAAACATGCAAAAAAAGTGATTAAATAATAATGTGGAAAAAATGTAATTATTTTTTTATAAGAAAGGAAAAAAGAAAATGGCAAAGACAATAGGTATTGACTTGGGAACAACAAACTCAGTTGTTGCAGTTATGGAAGGTGGTAAACCAACTGTTATTGCAAACGCAGAAGGATCAAGAACAACTCCTTCAATTGTTGGTTTTTCAAAAACAGGAGAAAGATTAGTAGGACAACTTGCAAAAAGACAAGCAATCCTTAACCCTGATAAAACAATCGCTTCTATTAAAAGACACATGGGCGATGATTTTAAAGTAAAAATTGATGAAAAAGATTATACACCACAAGAAATTTCAGCTATGATTTTGAGAAAATTAGCTGATGATGCTTCAAACTACTTGGGCGAAAAAGTTACATCTGCAGTTATCACAGTTCCTGCATATTTCAACGATGCTCAAAGACAAGCAACAAAAGATGCTGGTAAAATCGCTGGTTTAGACGTTTTAAGAATCGTGAACGAACCAACTGCAGCTGCTTTGGCTTATGGTTTGGAAAAAGATAAATCAGAAAAAGTTTTAGTATTCGACTTAGGTGGTGGTACATTTGATGTTTCTATTCTAGAAATTGGTGATGGTGTTCACGAAGTTCTTTCAACATCAGGTGATACACGTCTTGGTGGTGATGATTTTGATGAAAAAATCATGGATTGGATTTGTGATGAATTTAAAAAACAAGAAGGTTTAGATTTACGCAACGATAAACAAGCTATGCAACGTATTAAAGAAGCTGCTGAAAAAGCTAAATGCGAACTTTCTTCAGTTGTTGAAACAAATATCAACTTACCATTCATTACTGCTGATGCAAATGGTCCAAAACATTTAGACTTATCATTAACAAGAGCAAAATTTGAAGACTTATCAAGAGATTTGTTGGAAAGATGCAAAACTCCAGTAGAACAAGCTCTTAAAGATGCAGGTCTTTCAAAAGGTGATATTAACGAAGTTGTTTTAGTTGGTGGTTCTTCTCGTATTCCATCAGTTCAAGCATTAGTTAAAGAATATACAGGTAAAGAACCAAATCAATCTGTAAACCCTGATGAAGTTGTTGCAGTTGGTGCAGCTGTTCAAGCTGGTGTTCTTGCTGGTGAAGTTAAAGATATCGTTCTATTAGACGTTACTCCTTTGACATTGGGTATCGAAACATTAGGTGGTGTTATGACTACTTTAGTTCCAAGAAATACTACAATCCCTGTTTCTAAATCTCAAGTATTCTCAACAGCAGAAAACAACCAAACAGCCGTTGATATTCAAGTTCTTCAAGG
>JAKSUT010000164.1 GCA_024408705.1 bacterium
TCGATCACGTTTCTTTTGGTTCGCCTATCTGTGTGGTTCAAGATACTCGCCAAAGATTCTACACCACCAGCTTTTGAGAAGTCTAGAACAACAACTGAAGAGAATTTGCTTTCAACAATTTTTTCAATATCAGAAAGAATTTCTGGGTTTGTTGTATCCATATCTGCAATTTTTAATGCAACTTGAGCTTGAACATCTGCTGGTAAGAAGTTTAGAACTTGTGCAGATTGTTCTGGTTTTAGATAAGCCATAATAAGTGCAATAAGTTGTGGGTTTTCATTTTGGAAAGAAGAAGCAAGTTGTCCAGGGTCAGCTTCATTGAAGAATTGGAACGGATTAGAGTTCATTAATAGAACTAATCTGTCCATAATCTTTTTCGCTTGTTCACCGCCGTATGCTTTTTCTAACAATTCTTTTGCATAAGACATACCACCTGCTGAAATGTAGTTGCTTGCTTCAAATATTGCTTTAAATTCATCAAGTATGCCGTTTAAAATATCTGATGAAACTTTATTCAAACTTGCAATATCAAGAGTAACTTGTTCTAATAAATCATCATCAGTTATGTTTTTTAAAACTTCTGAAGCTGTAGCAGGACCAAGTACAATCAATAGCGCCGCCACTTTTTGTGTCGCCGTCATTGTATGTAATTCTAAAACGCCTTGCATTGAGTTCATAGTTTATTAATCCCTAATGTATGATGTAAGTAATTTTGCAGCTTCTGCTGGGTCTGCTAAGATTGTATCATTTAATTCCATTCTGATTCTTTCTGTTTCAGGATCAAGATGGGCTTCGACTTGTGGTAAGTCTTCTTTTTGTATCATTTCAGTTGGTTCTTCTTTTATTGTTGGAAGTTGAGCTTCAAATGCTTGAGCATCAAATACTTCCTCTCTTGGCATCTGTACTTGAGCAATAGCTGTTCCAGATGTTTTGAACAAACCTTTGATTACTAATAGTGCTGTCAAACCTAATATTAAAACAACTGCCAATGGTCCGATTTTTGTTGTCCAAAGTTCGATGTTGTTATTTAGATTTGTTTCTTTTTGAATTTGTTCTTGTTGTATTTTTTCTTCTTGTAATGATTCAAATTGCATACTTGAAACAGTGATAACGTCACCTCTGTTGTAATCAGCACCTGAAGCAGATAATACTAAGTTTTGAATTTCTTCTTTTTCCTTATCTGTAAGAATTTTATTTACTGCAACTGCGATAGTCATTCTTTTTACAGAACCTGGCGCATAAACAACTTGTTTAATCTCTTTTGAAATACTGTAATTGTTTGCAGTTTTTTCTTTTACATAGTTAAGGTTTTTTCCATTAACTGTTGCCACATTTTGTGCCATGTTTGGATTTTGGTATGTTTCTGTTTCTGTTTGAGAAGAAAGCAAAACACCTTGTTCTTGATCTTTTAGTGGAATATAACTTTCGATTGTAGATTTTGCACTGTCAAAATTAATGTCTGCACTAACTTGAACTGTTGCATTACCTTTCCCCATTATTTTTTCAAGAACTGTTGAAATTTTTTCTGCGGTATCTTTTTCAAAATTAGATTTGAAAGATTCCATATCGTTTGAATTTTTACCTTGTTCATCGCCAAGAGAATTTCCGTTTTGGTCAGTAATAAATACTGTTTCAGGAGTTAGTCTTGGAACAGAATAAGCTACAAGGTTTTTGATTGCTTTAACTTGTGAGGTTTTTAATTTATATCCAGGTTCTAAAATTAGCATTACTGAAGCGGTAGGTTTGTCGTCGTTATCTTCAAAAATTGAACGTTCAGGTTCTGCTATTTGAATACGAACAGATTTTATACCGTTCATTTTTTCAATTGAACGAGTTAATTCACCTTGAAAAATTCTTTGTTTTGTCATTTTATTTTTAAATTCAGTTGAACCAAGTTGCATATCATCAAGTAGCTCAAACCCTGGTTCTGAATTTTTAATCAAATCATTTTCGGCAACATAAATTCTTAATTCATCTTTTTGACTTGATGGTACTAAAATTGTTTTTTTATCATCAGCTATTTTATATGGATAGCCATTCTTTTTTAAGTTTTCTGTAACTGCAACAGCATCAGGTTCAGACAAATCTGAATATAAAACTGCCCAGTCCGGTTCCATTGATTTTGATAAAAAATATGTTGCAACAACAAGCGTAATTGCTGTTAATGCAATCATACCAAATCTTTGAGCGAAATCTAATCCGTCCCATAATTTTTTGAAATCATTTAAAAATAATTTTATATAATTATTCACACATTCCCCTTTATTTTTTTAGAAGTCGACAAATATCCCAATTATCGACTTTACAATATAAATATACCCTTTTTTTTAAACGGTTTCAATAATGTTACGAAAACTTAAGAGTTTATACTCTTATATCTTTAATTTCATTATAAGCATTAATCATTTTGTTTCTTAATTGCATTGCCATTTGAAAACTTAATGATGCTTTTTCAGCGGCAATCATAACATCATGAACACTTACATCTTTTCCTGTTGCAAAAGCTTCTTGAGCAGCATTTGCTGCTTCCATTTTGTCATTTACAGATGTCAAACCTTGAGTTATTGAGCTTGAAAAAGATTGTAATAAATTACCAGTTTGTCCATGATTTTTTTGACTTTTTATAAGGCTTTTTGTAATAATTTCGTCAAAATCAGTCATTTCAACTCTGCCATTTACTTTTGCAGGAGTTTTTAATTCATTTGTTTTTTGCGTCAAAATATTGTCAAAAGCACTTGTATCAACTTTTAGCGCTGAACTTTCTTTTAAAAAGTTGTTGTAATCGTTTATTGGTGTGTTTTTAATATTGTTTATTCCACCCATAAAATCCATTTTGTTTTCTCCTTAGATTTAATTTTTATTTATTATATTTGCATCGCTGCATTAATCATAGATTTAACGTTTTGTGCTGCAATAGCGTTTGCTTCATAAGCTTTTGTTGCAGTTATCATCCCTACCATTTCTTCTACAACATT
>JAKSUT010000165.1 GCA_024408705.1 bacterium
TAACGACACACAAAAAATTGACAAAAAAGTTCTATTAGAAAATAACGAAAGTTGCCTGTGCATTATCTCACTAAAAAAAGATGAAATCATTGACACACATACATCTGCAACCAATGCTGCTGCTTATGTTATTGATGGAGAAATTGAACTTCATTTTGAAGCAGAAAAATTCACACTTAAAGAAAAAGAAATCCTTATGTTCAAAAAAAATGATGAACATAAAGTTCTTGCTAAAAAGGATAGTAAATTTATGGTAATAAGAATTTAAAAACATGAATAAGCGAACTTAAATGTTCGCTTATTTTTTAATGACTTTAATCATGCTATAATAAGCCTACAAAAACAGAGGAAAAAATATGACTGAAATATTAAACAAAATAAATTCACCAAAAGATTTAAAAGAACTTTCAACAAAAGAAATGTATGACCTTGCAGATGAAATGCGTGATGCCATTATAAAAAGAGCGAACACAATAAGTGGACATATCGGCGGAGATTTAGGAATGATAGAAGCAACAATTGCACTACACTATGTTTTTAATTCTCCAGTAGACAAACTTATTTTTGACGTTTCGCATCAATGCTACGCACACAAAATGATTACAGGAAGAAAAGAAGGTTTTACAAACCCCGAAAAATATTCAGAAATTTCTGGTTATTCAAACCCAACAGAAAGCGAACACGACCATTTTGTAATAGGACACACATCAACCTCTGTTTCACTTGCAACTGGACTTGCAAAAGGTCGAGATTTACTTGGCGATAAAGAAAATATTATTGCACTAATCGGCGATGGTTCACTATCAGGCGGAGAAGCATTTGAAGGATTAAATAACGCAGCTGTGCTTAATTCAAATATCATTATCGTTGTAAATGATAACGAAATGTCTATCGCTGAAAATCAAGGTGGTTTATATAAAAATTTAAAATTACTTAGAGAAACAAACGGACAAGCAGATTGCAACTTCTTTAAATCAATGGGGTTTGAATATCATTACCTTGAAGAAGGCAACGATATTGAAAAACTAATTGAAACATTCTCAAAAGTAAAAGATACACAAAAACCAACCGTCGTTCATATCCACACACTAAAAGGAAAAGGCTTAAAACTTGCAGAAGAAAACAAAGAGTACTTCCATTGGATTGCACCAAACGGAATTGAAAACTTCGGTAAAAATTTTGAAACAGAAACGTATGAATCAATAACAACAGATTACATTTTAAAGAAAAAAGAACAAAATAACGCAGTTATTGCAATAACAGCAGCAACTCCTGGAGCTATTGGTTTTACTCAAGAATTTAGAAACAAAATGGGAAACAATTACACAGATGTAGCAATTTCTGAAGAACACGCAATTGCATATATTTCAGGACTTGCAAAACGTGGAGCAAAACCCATATTTTCTGTCATAAGTTCCTTTATACAAAGAACTTACGACCAATTATCACAAGACATAGGCTTAAATAACTCACCAGCAACAATATTATTAAATTGGGGTGGAATATCAGAAGCAGACATGACACATTTGGGTTGTTTTGACATTCCATTTATCAGCAACATTCCAAACCTTGTGTATTTAGCACCTACAAACAAAGAAGAATATCTTGCAATGTTGGATTGGTCAGTTGAACAAAACGAACACCCTGTAATTATAAGAGTTCCATTCAATGATGTTATTACAACTGGAATTGAAGATAAAACTAATTATTCAATACTAAACAAATTCAAAGTAGCTGAACAAGGTGAAAATATCGCAATTATCGGTGTTGGAACATTCTTTGAACTAGCAAAAAAAGTCAAAGACAAAATCAAATCAGATTTAGACATAAATGCAACACTTATCAACCCTTGTTATTTAACAGGACTTGATAAAGAACTTTTAGAAAATCTAAAAACTTCACACAAAGCTGTTATTACACTTGAAGATGGAATTTTAGATGGTGGATTTGGTCAAAAAATAGCAAGTTTTTATGGAAATTCTGATATGAAAGTTTTAAATTTTGGAGCAGAAAAAGAATTTACGGATAGAGCTTCAATTAAAGACTTATACCAAAAATACAACCTAACACCAGAGCAAATAATTGCAAAAGTAAAAAATCTAATCTAATAAAGATAATTGTTTTGCTTCATGCTTGCGCAAAAAAGATTTTCTATGGTACTCACAAGTACCATATTCATCAATGGCGGCAAGATGTTCTTTGGTTAAATAACCTGCATTTTTCTTCCAATTATACATAGGATATTTTTCGTCTAACTTTTGCATATATCTATCTCTTGAAACTTTAGCCAAAATACTTGCTGCAGCAATAGAAGCAGATTTTGCATCACCTTTTATTATGTACTGTTGAGGAATATCAAAATTTTTTATCAATTTATTTCCATCAACCAAAACAAGTTTATTTTTTGTTTTAATTTTTTCTGCTACATTTTCACAAGCAAGTTTCATAGCTTTTAGAGAAGAATTTAAAATATTTATTTTTTCTATTTCTTCTACTTCAATGCAAACTATTGAATTTATTGTATTTTTCAAAATAATATCATATAAAAATTCTCTTTTTTTAGGTGTAAGTTTTTTAGAATCGTTTAACTGCGCAAGAGATTTTATCAATTCTTCATCACAATTTTCAAAACAAACAGCCGCTGCAAAAACTCCACCAGCACCAGGACCTCTACCAGCTTCATCTGTGCCAATTATTGTTTTTTCAAAACTTTTATCAAATTCAAACAAACTATTTAACATCAAGTATAAATTTTCCCATTTTTCCTGAACGAAAATCTGAAAGAACAAAAGTTGAAGTACGTTCTATATCAGCACTTGCCCCTTTTGTTATCCAATTTCTTGATTTTGCAATACTATCCAAAGATAATTCTTCATCTTCGGCCAATTTATAATATTCTCTAATAATTAAAGGATATTTTTTATCTAAAATTTTTAATA
>JAKSUT010000166.1 GCA_024408705.1 bacterium
TTTTGCGATAAGTAATGTTCCATCACTTGAAAAATCAATAGGAGTCATTGTTCTATATATAAATTTTTCAGAAAGATTTTTTTCTGTTGGTAAAATTGGTGTTGTTTCTCTGTTTACAATATTTGCCTTCATTACTCTTTGGATATCAGGAAGTTTTTTATCAAGTTTTATCAAATACATTTCACTTGTTACGCATTGATTATCTGCAAAGTAATATACGATAGGATAAACAAGAAAATCTTTTTGAGGAGAAACTATTCCTGGGCAAATAAATTTTCTGTCAAATTCAAAACTTCTTCCTAAATGGAGTTCTGGTGAACCTGCTGGGTTGTTATACTTTACAAGTCCAAATGTTGGTTGAGGAACATATTCCATTTTGGAATCTTGGTCAAATTCATAAACAGGGACATTGTTGTTTTTAGGCGATTTTTTTGAAATGCTTTTTTCTTGATATTCTTCAACAGTCATGTGCCCTGATTCAGGCATTTTACTATACTTAAATCTTTCTTTTTCTTCTAATCGAAGTGCTTTTTTTTCATAACTTTTTTTCGCAGAATGAATAGGAGGTTTTTGTTTTATTTGAATATCTTTTATTTGATTGTCAAATGGTGCTTTTTGAAATACATTTGCGAAACAAAGTAATAAAATACTCATTTTTAAACAAGACCTTCTTTAACTGCCATTATAACGGCATTTGTTCTATTATTTACATATAGTTTTTGCAAAATGTTATGAACGTGAGCTTTAGCAGTTGCTCTTGATATAACAAGTCTGTCAGCTATTTGTGGGTTTGTTAAACCTTCTACAATTAGTGCAAGTACATCAAGTTCTCTAGCTGTTAAATTATAGTCATTTTTTGATTTTTCTTGAGTTTCTTCAATATTATTTTCGATAGAATTATTTCTTCCGATGTTTGATAAAACAAGTTTTGCAATACTTGGGTCAATCCATGCTATACCTTCATTTATTGCTTTTATGGCATTTATCATTTGTTCAGGGTGAGTTCCTTTCATGATATAACCATTTGCACCAGATGCGAAACTGTCAAAAACATCTTTTTCATCTTCTCTTGATGTGAAAATTAAAATTTTTGCATCAGGGTTAAATTCTTTTATTCTTCTTGTAGCTTCAATACCGTCAATATTTGGAAGTCCAATATCCATCAATATAACATCTGGATTATATTCTTTTGCTTTTTCAACGGCTGTAAGACCATCTTCAGCTTCTGCAACAAGTTTTAATTCTTTTGATTGTTCAAGAACAATTCCAAGTCCCAATCTTGTCATAGCGTGGTCTTCTACTAATAATACACTTATATCCTTTTTCATTTCATCACCTTTTCTTCTGTTACAATCGCATCTGTTAATAAAAATGAGAATTGACTTCCTTTATTTAATTTGCTTTCTAGCCAAATTTTTCCGTTATGTGCTTCTATAATTTGACGAGAAAGATATAATCCTAAACCTGTTCCAGTAGAACGTTTTTTGTTTGTTCCTTGTGAAAATCTTTTGAATAAATTTGGTATATCTTCTTCTGGAATACCATTTCCGTTGTCTGCTACTGAGAAAATAATATCATTTTCTTCTTTGTTTAATTCAATAGTAACTTCGCCGTCTGAGTTTGTGTAATTAATAGCATTTCCGCATAAATTCATAATAACTCTGCGAAGTTCGCCTCTGTCTGCTACAATTTTTAAATCATCATCTGCGTTATAGTTAAAATTAAACGTTATTTTTTTGTTATCAGCAAGAACTTTTAATTCATCATAAACTTGTTGTATCAAGTCTTTTAGGCAGAAATTAGTTTTGCAAAGGTTAAGTTTTCCTGATTCGTATTTATAAACTTCTAATAAACCATTTACAAGTCCTAAAAGGTTTTCGTTGCTAACTTTCATTGTAGAAAGTAAAACATTTTGTTTTTCGGTTAATTTGCCTAGAGTACCATCAATAAAGAAAGATAGAGTTTGGATAGAAGCAAGAAGTGGTGTTCTCATATCGTGTGTAAGTGTTGCTATGAAATCATCACGCAATCTTTCCATTTCTTTTTGTGCTCTAATATCTCTTATTACTCCGACAAAATGTTTAGTATCAGTTTTATTTTCTGTTTCAATAAGTGCAAAACTAATATCAACAGGAATTTTTTTGTTTCTTAATGAATTTAAAATAAAGCAATCTCTTAAGAAAGTAACAGGATTTTCAGCAAGAGACTGTTTGAAATTTGTTTTTTCTTTAGTATAAATTACATTTAAGAAATTCATTTTTTTAAGGTTATCTTCAGATAAACCAACCATGTTTTCGCAAGTTGGGTTTGCTTGTTTTATATAACCTTTTTCGTCAATGATAATAATACCATCTGCGCAGTAATCTATTATTCCAGCAAGTTTTGAGTTTGTTTCTTGTAAATCTGCTGTTTTTTCTTTTACTAATTCTTCAAGATTTTGTGAATATTTTTCTAATTTTTTATTTGCAACTTCAAGTTCTTTAATTTTTTCTCTTAATTCTGAAAGTAAATAACTTCTTTCAATACCATTTTTTATATTCATAACTAAATCATCATTATCAAATGGTTTTTCAATATATTTGTATAATCCAACTTCATTAATCGCACGGATAGCATTTTCTTTGTCTGCATATCCAGTTAATAAAATCATACTAACTTCTGGGTAAAGTTTTTTTGCTTCAGAAAGAAATTCGACACCGTTTTGTTCAGGCATCATGAAATCTGATAAAATAAGGCTTGGTTCGTTGTTTTTTATGTAATCAAGTGCTTCTAGAGGAGAATTGAACGCTTGCACATTTTTAAAGCCTTCTATTTTTAATAGAGTGCTTAAACTAGATGTTACCATGCTTTCGTCATCAACAATTATGATTTTTTCGTTTCTCATATACTCCCCATAATCGCATTTGTATTAATAGATTAACTTATTTTTTAAATG